>NZ_CVTX01000002.1:0-45838 GCF_900005715.1 Pseudomonas sp. 34 E 7 | reverse complement strand
GCGCCCAGGCGCACTGAGGGCGTTGAAGGCGCGATGGGCATGAACACGGCCGCACATTTGAGTACGCCCAAAATGGCCGCAACAAACTCAATACTGCGTGGCAGCACCACGGCCACCACCTCTCCTGGCCCAACCCCGCGCTGTTTAAGCGCATTGGCGATACGCCGGGCGTGCAGGTCCAGTGCCTGATAGGTCACCCGTGCCTGGGTGCCGACGCGCTCGATGGCCACCGCCTCCGGGTGGTGCGCGACGACGTCCTCAAACAGGTTAAGGAAGGGATATTCCCACCCTTTCTGATGTGGGCCGCGGGATGTCAGCGCAACGCTCTGCGGCGGTGTCAATGGCAAAACATCGATCGCAGTGTCAGGGGCCTGCAGGGTCGCCTCAAGCACGCTCACAAACGCCAGCTGCAGCGCGGCAACCGTCTCGCTGTCGACCACCTTGGGGTCGTGATACAGATGAACCTGCAAGTGGCTGCCCACGCGGTGGCAATTCAGTGCCAACGGCACTGCGCCGGGCATCCACTCGATCCCCAGCAGTTTGAGGGGGCCCATCGTCGCCTGTGGCGTATCGCTCCAGGCAAAACCTGCATCCGCCAACCTCGGCACCTCGAAAGGTGACGGGCGCGTGCGCCCGCGCAAGGCAGTAACCCAGGCTGACATTGGCATTGACAGGTCGAGCTGCGTGGCAAGGGAGGCTGCGACACGATAGGCACCGACACCGGCCTGGTCCCCGACCGTGTCCCGGATGGAGTCGCAAACATCTATCGCCGGCGCGGCGTCGACGCGAAAGCGTGCCAGGACTGCACAAAACACGGCCAGGCACACTGTGCGGTCTACGCGCCCCCCATCGAGGGTGGCCGGCACGGCAGCCGCCTCTTGCGTGGCACGGGTCCATGCGCTCGTATGGGCCAGGGCCTGCTGGGGCGACGGGGACTGACTGTCGAGCCAGCCGGCTACTTCGCTGTAGTCCAGCCGCGTTACCGATGGCAGGCCTTGCAATTGGTCGGCGAGCTCCTGCATCAGCAGTACCCAACTTTCCGGATCGACCAAGGCCGCACGGTGGCGCAAAGCGACCAACGTCGGGCCGTCGGCAGTCGGTACGATCAGGCCATCGCCGAGCCAGTCGTCCGTGACCCGCGGCTCCTGCGACAACGTCTGGGTGAGGGCCGCTTGGGCGCACGCGCCGTCGGCCGCCTGGGCCAACACGCGAATCACTGGGGCTGCGGGCTTTACCAGCTCAGTCAGCGGGTAACGCCGGGACGCTGGCACGACAAGGCGACTGTGCAAGGCTTCGTGACGCTGCCAGACAATGCTGAGTGCAGCGCCCAGCGAGTCGAGCGTCACACTCGCGTCGACTTCGAATCGACACACACTGATACGCGGCCCGGCACTGTTATCGCCCGACCATTCGAAAACCTGGTGGGGAGCGGCGACTGTATGCTCGTGCATGGTTAAAACCCCTTTAACAATGGTTGATGTCGCTGCGCGTGTGTCATCGCCACGAGTATTCGCCGCGGCGCGGTAAATGGCTCGCGCCCATGCGCCGTCAAACGGTTGTCCAGCATCAATAGATCGCCCTGCTGCCAGTCGAAAGCAAATGACGCCGCGACATACGCGCGGCGTATCTGCACAATCCATTCGGCCGGTATCGCCGATCCGTCGCCCAGCAAGGTCTCCACTGCCTGCAGTTGAGACACATCCTGCCCTGCAGCGACCTCGCCCAGCGCCTCAGCCAACGCCGCCGGATGAAAAAGTGCGGCATGATTGAACCAGGCGACTTCCCCGGTATCGGGGTGTGTAACCACGGCAGGCACTGCCAGGTCGGCGACCAGTTCATGGTGTGAACCTCTGGAAAACCGATAGCCTTGCGGTACGTATTGACGTTCCAGAGTGTCCAGTTCATCCACCGCAAATACCTGTTGCCAACTCAACCCCAGCCCGGGTCGAAACCGGCGCCGGTAGATCACACCGTGGCGTTCAAACGCGTTGCGGATCATCTCAGGCAGTTGCTTGAGCACGGCCCGACAGTCGGCCAACGGTGTGCGTCCGCCCTGAGCGGCGGGGATCTCACAGAAAAAGAACAGCCGTGCCGGCCAACGTGTGGCGTAGGCATTTTCGCTGTGAAAGAAAATGCTCTGGTCCGCCGGGTACTCAGTGGAGGTATAAACACCGGCCTCCACTTCAATCCTGGGGGTCGAGCGCTGTACGTACGGCAGGGGCTCTCCGCCCAGCTGCTTGACTGCCCGCGCGAACATGTCGCTGCTATTGAGGCCGAACCCGCGAAACAGAACGGCACCACTGCGCCTGAGATGGGTTTCTATGACGTCACATTCCTTGTGGGCCCAGCGCGACAAGTCGACGTCCGCCGATGGGCACTCGATTAGGGTCGGGCATGGCGCCAGCGTGGACGGCGTAATACTGACCGGGTCGGTGGTCACATCGACCCGTCGGCGCGACGGTACGAACGCAGGGGCTGCTGCTGGGGATGACAACATCCCCAACTGACTTTGCGGCGTGAGCACGATGCCCTCCAGTACCGCGTGGAAGCGCTGGGCGAGCAGTTGCGGGGTCAAGCGGCTACGGCTGGGATCAATGGTCACGCTTCCGGACAGGCCGTCGCCCTGCTCCCAGAATTCGAGCAACACCGGAAACTTCGGCTCAGCGCCTTGGGCCCCGCTGACCTGAACCTTGAGGCCGTCCAGATGCAGGGGATGGCGCGGCATGTTGTGCAACACGAATTTGCCCTCGAAAAGCTGGCCGCCTGCGTGCTGGCAGGCTTCGACAATCAGCGGATAAGGCAGATGCGCGTGTTCCAGCACTTCGCGAGTCAGCCGCTGGGCCTGCTGCGCGGCACCTGCGCCAGTCAGGCCGGGGCTCATGCGCCAGCGCAATGGAATCTGGTTGACGAACATACCTATCACTGGCTCGTAAGCGGGCTCGGTGCGACCGCTGAAGTCGGTGGCCAACACCAGGTCGTCACGCTCTGTCAGCGTGCTCATGGCCACGGCGAAGGCGCCGAAGCCCAGCGCAAACGGCGAGACCTTCAACTGCCGTGCAGCCGCCAGCAGTGCCCGGGTGGCCTGGTCATCGAGGTGCAGAACCTGGGTCAATGCCTGCGAGCCGCTCTGGGCGCCAACCCTGGGAGTGCCGGCCAGATACTGCGACCAGAAGCGCCGGGCATCCCGCCAGGCGGGCGTATGCGCGCGTGCTTTCTCGCTACGGCCATGGTCGATCGGTGAAACGCTCAATTCAGGTAAGGCAGCGTGTGACCCCGCCGCATAGAACGCTGACAGATCACGCTCGAAAACACCCAGGGACCAACCATCGACAATCATATGGTGGACCACGATCAGCACCACGTGGTGGTCCGGCCCCAGCACCGCTAGGCGCACACGAAACAAGGGGGCGACGGACAGATTGAATGGCAGTTGCTGTTGGCGCGCACTCCAGGCTTGAAGGTGCCCGGGCTCCAGCGGCTCGGCCACCAGCTGTGGCCCGCCCATGCTCATCACGCATTGTTCAAGGCCCCGGGGCCCGGCCACAAAGCAGCTGCGCAAGCTGGGGTGACGTCGCACCACACGATCCAACGCCTGCTCCAGGCGCTGGATGTCCAGCGCGCCCTCCAGGTTCAATGCCAGCACTTCCTGGTAGGCGGTGCCGGCGCGTCCGATCGACTGCACCACCCAGAGCCCCTCCTGCACGGCGTTGGCCGGCCCGCGTGCCTGCACGCACAGGGATGGTTGGCCGTCACTCATTGGGCTTGCATCTCGGCCAGTTGCTGGGCAATTACCGTTGAGTGTTGGCACAGGTCCCGGGACTTGCTGATGAGATCTGCCATCAGTTGGTCCTCTTTGACGAAGGGTATTTCCTCTCGCACGGCTTCGTAGATGGCCCGCCCCCGCTCGGACAGCTGCAGGCCAGGGTTCATGTCGATGGCCTGGCACGCCGTCATCAGCTCGATGGCAAGAATCGTTTCACAGTTGTCCAAGATGGTCTGGAGCTTGTAGGCCGAAGTGCCGCCCATGCTCACGTGGTCCTCCTGCAGGTGGCAGGTAGGAATGGTGTCGACCGAGGCCGGGTTGGAGAGCACCTTGTTTTCATTGAGCAGCGCGGCACTGGTGTATTGCACCACCATAAACCCCGAATTCAGGCCCGGTTTGGCCACCAAAAAGCCTGGCAAACCATTCTGGCCCGACAGCAGCTGGTAGGTGCGACGCTCCGAGATGTTAGACAAGTCCGTGATGCCGATGGCCGCAAAATCCAGGGCGAACGCCGTCGACTGCCCATGCAGATTGCCGCAGGTGAGGATTTGCCGGGTGTCGGGAAATACCAACGGGTTGTCCGACACACTGTTGCACTCGTTGCCAATGACTGTTTCGAGGTAGCCGACGACTTGCCGCGCTGCACCATGGACCTGCGGCGCACAGCGGAAGGAGTAAGGATCCTCCATGGCCGGATTGCAGTGGGGCAAGTCCGCATGGTTGCTGCCGTGAGTGAGCGTACGCAGATGCCCTGCGACCTGGGCGCGTTCCGGATGCAGGGAGGTCTGGTGAATTTGTGCGTCAATGAAGCTGCGGGCGGCGCTGAAGCCCATCATGCTCATGGCCGCACACAGATCGGCCAGCGCCACCAGGCGTTTGGCCCTGACCGAGGCCAAAGCGCCCCAGGCATTGAGGTACTGCACGCCATTGGTCAGGCACAGGCCGTCCTTGGGCTGCAGAGCCAAGGGGACCAGTTCCAGCTCGTCCATGACCTCACCCGAGGCGCGCAGCACACCGCGATGCCAGACTTGGCCGAGGCCAATCAAGGGCAGGAACAAATGTGCCAGGGGCGCCAGGTCGCCGCTCGCGCCTACGGTGCCTTTCTGGGCGATGGCACCAACAACCCCGTGGTTCCACAGCTCAACGATCCGATTGACGGTCGACAGGCTCACCCCACTGTTACCGGTGCGAAACGTCAGCAGCTTGATCAGCGTCACCACGCGACTGATCTCTTCGCTCACCGTGGGGCCGACGCCACAGGCGTGGGATTTGAGCAAGTTGTGCTGCAGCGTGGACAAGTCAGCCGCGCCGATATGCGTGGTGCACAGCGAGCCGAAGCCGGTATTGATACCGTAGTGCAGCGCCTCGGCCCCGGCGATCTCGAGCACAAAGCGGTGAGCACGGTCGATTTTATCCACCACGCCGGTATCCAGACGCAGGCTGCAACCACTGCGCGCGGCAGACACCAGGTCCTGGGGGCTTAAAAAGTTGGCATCAATGACGATTGGGCGTGCGTGTGACATCAGTTGACCTCTGCTGGGCGTGTAAGCGTTAGGTGGCTGTCTACCAGGCTGGCAAGCGCTGACACCGTGGGTTCGGCCAGAAACTGCGCCAGGCCGATGGCAACCCCGGTTCTAGTCTTGAGCAGATTGAGCATTTGCATGGCGTGAATGGAGTGCCCGCCCATGCCGAAAAAATCGGTGTCGGCACTTGGGGCTTCCTCATGGGGCAACACTTCTTGCCACAGAGCGGCGATAGTTCCTTGCAGACGCAACAGATTCGGCGACAAACCTGCATCCACGGTCGTTGCAGCAGGCTGCGGGGGTTCCCAAGTTGCCAGTGCACGACGATCCAGTTTGCCGTTGGGTGTTCGCGGTAACTGCGCGACGACGACGATCAACGACGGCACTGCCACCAACGGCAAATGGTTGAATGCGAAGCGCCGTACATCCGCCACCAACGTGCCCTCCTCCGCCTCGATATAGGCGATCAGCCTGGGGGTTGCCTCCACCTGCCGCAGAGACGCTACGGCGGCGTGCACGGCGGGGTGCAAGGCAAGCGCACTCTCAACCTCCTCCAATTCGATGCGCACGCCCTTGAACTTGACCTGGTTGTCGAGGCGGCCCAGCACTTCGAGCACTGCGTCTGCCGTCCAGCGTCCGATATCCCCCGTGCGGTAGAGCCCGCAGCCATCGGCCGCGCGCGAGGGCGATAGCACAAACCCTGCGTCGTGAGTCGCGACGGTGTAACCGTCACTCATATCCGCCGTACGCAAATAAATCTCACCTTGAACACCGGCTGGCACAGGCAAGCCTGCCGCGTCCCGTACTTCAACGGCGCGCCCGGGAATCGGCTGGCCAACGGGAATACGCACGCGCTGAAGGTCTGCGGCCGTGACCCGGTGCGAGCACGCTGCGACGGTTTCAGTAGGCCCATAAATATTGATCAATTTCAGTGTTGGCCCACCGCGCTTGAGCAGTTCGTCGGCCAGCGTAAGGCGTAGCGGCTCACCGACGGTGGCTAGAGTTTTCAAGGCGTGGGGCCAACCGCTGCTGCTGCGCAGCATTTCGTCCAACCGGCTGGGAGTGATCTGCACAGTGGAAATTGCGGCGTCATCGAGCCACTGCAGCAACCGGCTTGGGGCTAAGTCGACGGTATGCTGCGGCATCACCAACGTCGCACCGTGGCACAACGCGCCAAATATCTCGCACAAGGCCACATCGAACCCTGGCGCAGCTATCTGTGCGACCCGAGCGCCGGGCGCCATATCCAGGGCCTGAGCCTGCCACTGCAGAAAATGACCGAAGGTTTTGTGCGTCTGCCGAACACCCTTGGGCTGCCCGGTGGAGCCTGAGGTGAAGATCAGGTAAGCGTGGCTGTCGATTGGTATCTCGGGCAACGCAATGTGCTCGAGTTGCGCACTGGTGTCAGGCTGGGAAAGACTCAGCCTGGGCAGCTCATCGACGGGTAACGCCCGCTCGCCTGCGAGCTCGCTTTCCAGCAATAGATTGCTGCCGCTCAGCCTGAGCAGGGCTTGTAGGCGCTGAGTGGGCAAGCTGTTGTCGAGCGGCATGATCGCCGCACCGGTTTTCATGCCCGCCAGTACGCCCACAAGCCACTCGCTTGGCTTGCCGCTGCGTACTGCAATCAGAGTAGGCTTGAACCGCTGCAAAATCTGTCGCGCCAGCCGGTTGCTGGCCTCTTCGAGTTGCTGGTAGCTCAACGTTTCTTCAGGCGTTTGGATAGCCGGAAAATCGGCGTGGGACTTCGCCCATTCGCTGATCATGGCCGGCAAGCTGCGCGCCACGATATTGATTCGCGGCGCCGTCCGCCAGCCTCTGTCGGTGCTTTGATCGACCAGCGCCTGTAACGCAATCGCCGGATTCTTCGCAGCCGTCGCCAGAATCTGCTCAAGGCCCTGCGCAATCCGCCTCGCGGTCGCGGCGCTGAAACAACCCGCGTCGACGCGGACCACGCCCTCCACGCCGGCGGATGTCTCACAGCTGACGATTTCGATCGGCTGCTCTAAACCATACGGCCCCAGGCCATCGCAGGACAGTGTCAAGCCGTCCACCCGCACCTGGCTGCGCCCATCACGCAAAATCAAACGTCGCCACGACGGCGGCACGTCCGTCACCGCAGGCAGGTGCACCGCCGCGATTTCAAACAAGCTCCCAGCGTCGGTGCGCGCCTGGCGCCATTGTGCAGTGATCTGTTCAAGGGAGGCGCTCTCATGGATCAAAGCGCCCGCGATCTTGTGACCGATGTGACGGGCGGCCTCGGTAAAGGCCTGTGACGGTGCCAATTGCGCCCTGATCGGCACCACCCTGATACCGTACCCCTGGCGACCTCCCGAGGTATCGCTGACGGGTACACCGACCGTCCCGTCCCAGTGACCGGTACAGCGCTGCAATAGCGCAAAAAGGCAGGTCAGCATCGCCACGAATGACGTCTGCCCGGTGGCCTGGCCCAGACGGTCGAGGGGCTCTTGGGCCAGGGTAAACGGCACACAATGGGGCGCCGGCGCCGGCACAATGCTGCGTTCGCGTGGCAGTTGGACCGGGTTGAACGCCGCCAGCTCATCGCGCCAGTACGCAAGGTCGGCGCTGTCGACCGGCGGCGCCACGGGTGGTCGCGCCACGGGCTGCCTGGCGCCGGACTGCACCAGGTAACGTGCGATCCATAACATGCCCCAGAAGTCCGCCGCAATGTGATGCACCCGGATCAGGAGCGTTTCTGTGGATTCGTCTTCAGCGTGGATTCGTACCAACTGTAAAGGCCCCTGCGCCAGGTCAAAGGCCTCGGCACCGCATGCAGTCAAAAGCGCCTGCGTCGATCCGCTGACATGCGTCACTGGAACCGGCGCAGGTGCGTCATCCCAGGTAAAATCGGGGCCTGCGACGGTGGCGTTGACGCGCAAACCCAGCGCCGCGATTTGGCTGGGCAACTGCACGGCGAGCGCTGTCACCTGATCAATCGCCGGGGCCGGGCCGCTGACGGCAAATGCCAATGCGTAAGCACCATCGCCACGCTCCATACGGCGTTGCATAATGGCCTGCTGTCCGGCGAGCAGCTTGTCGGACGTGGCGCGGGGAGTTGACGGCGCCTGCGGCTGTTGACGCAGCCAAGTGCCAAGCTGAGCCAGGCTCCACCCCTCGTATAATGGCGCCGGCGAAACCCGAACATGGGTTGCCTCGGACAACCTGGCAAACAAGTGGGTCGCCGCCAGGGAACTCAAGCCAACGGCCAGCAAAGGTAAATCGGCGGCCGGCGGCGTCGGCAAACTGGCAGCGATGCTGAACACCTCCGCCAACGCCGCGTTGACCATGCTCTGTGTGCTACGCGCCCCCAGAGTTTGGGCCAAACGGGCCAGTGCGCCATCGAGGCTGTCGCCCACAGTCGGCGAGAGCCAGACTGAGCGCACCCGGTATTGGTGCTCAAGCAGTTTGCGCAGGGCTTCGCCACGTTGAATCTTGCCGCTGGTGGTGACACTGATATCGGCTCTGGCCACCCATATGATCGCCCCTAAGGGGTGCTCACATGCGTGTACAACCGCCTGGACGAGCTGTTGCAGTGCAACCGTTATCGGCAGGGCCGGCAGTTCCGCAATCAACACCAATTGTTCGGTATCCAATGCCTTCGGCGACACACGACCCATGCACGCGCTGAACTGCTCGCGGGTCAGTGCCACTGCGACCAGCCGCGCCTGTGCCAACAAGGGGTGCGCCTCGCGAGCAATCGCCTCAATGTCTGCCGGGTACAGGTTGCGCCCGGCAATAATCATCAGGTCCTTGAGACGGCCCGTGACATACAGCTGATTGTTTGCCAGAAAGCCCAGGTCACCGGTGCGCAGGTAGGACGCCTGCGGGTTGGCTGCCAGCGTTGCCCCGAAAGCCTCAGAACCACCCCCCCAGTATCGGCTCGCCACATGTTCCCCGGCGACCCAGATTTCACCGACATAGCCGTCGTCCAATGGACTAAGGCAAGTCGGGTCGACGATGCGAATGTCGGCCCCGGGTGCCGCTTCGCCGCAGTTAACAATTTCAGTAGAGGGCTGCCCGTCCACAGGCGTGACAGCGCGGCCACTCTCCAGCGCCTCGCGACAAAAGCGGCTGGTATGCACCAGCGAACGCTGACGGTGGCCTGCGCTGAGCAAGGTGGTTTCCGCCAGCCCATAACATGGCAGCCATGCTTTGGGGTCAAACCCATGAACCGCCATGGTCGTGGTAAAACGCTGCAGTGTCTTGGCTCTCACCGGCTCTGCGCCGTTATAGGCCACGCGCCAGGAAGACAGGTCAATCCCTTCAAGGCGTCCCGGCTCGTCAATGGCCGCGCAAAGTCGATAGGCAAAGTCCGGGGCGCCGCTGGTGTGGGCTTGGTAATCGGAGATCATCTTTAGCCATCTCTCCGGACGCTCCTGAAACCCCTCGGTAGGCATCAAAATAGCCTGCGCTCCGATCAACAATGGATGCAAGGCTGCACCAACCAATCCCATATCATGGAATAACGGCAACCAACTGGCGAACCGCGTGCTGGCATCGTGACCGAACACAACGGCGATCATCTGCGAGTTGGCGGCCAATTGACGGTGAGTGACCACGACGCCTTTGGGTGCGCTCGTAGACCCCGAGGTGTATTGAATAAAACAGACATCCTCTGCGCTGGCGTTGAACGGCGGTACGGCGATACCGGCCAACTCATGCAGCGCCAGTAGTTGGGTGTCGACCTGGGCCTCGGGATGCCGGGCCACACTGGCCGCATCGCTGAACAACAGCGCAAAAGGCCGGCAGTCAGCCAGTACATGGGCCAGTCGGCCTTGCCGGCGCCCGTTTACGGGTATCGGCACGGCAATACCGCCGGCGTGCACAATGGCCAGAAAAGCACGAATAAAGTGCGCTGGGTTGCTGCACGCCAAGACAATCGGCTGGCCCGGGCGCAAACCCCGAGCCAGAAGCCCGCCGGCCATTGTGCTGACCTGCCGGGCAAGGGCTTCGTAAGTCAGGCTATCGACCTCGATGCCTTGTGTATTCAGAAAACGAAACGCCACCTGATCAGGCACCAAACGAGCGTGATGTGCCAGGGCTTGCGCAAGACGGGTAGGCAATGTTCGCTCCTTGAAAAATTCGAATCGCGTTCTTGCCCCAAAAGCCTTGATGGGGCGGGCGCCGCCCGGGCTCAGCAGAGCCCGGGCGGCGCTCAAACGTTAAAACAGCCAGTGGCTATCAGGCGTTACCGCCACCGCCACCACCGCCTTTGCTAGCGACAACGATGTCATTGAAGACACCCATGACGCCTGTGGACTTATTGCCCTCCACTTCACCCACTGTCAGATGTTGTAAGAGCAGGTCATCCAGTTGAGCACCCTTGAAGCCGGCACCGGCGAACGTTGCACCGGCCCACTGCACACCGCGCAAATCGGCACCATCGAGGCAAGCCTCAGTCAGGATGGCGTCGCTCAGGTTGGCATCGCGCAGGTCCGCACCCCGCAGGTTGGCAAAGCGCAGGTCTGCCCCACTCAGGTCTGCGCCGGACAGGTTGGTACCAATCATCACGGCTTGGCCCAGGAACGCCTTGGCCAGGTCAGCAGCCTTCAGGTTCGCGCTCTCAAGGTTGGTACGGCAAAAGTTGCCGTTTACCAGAAAAGCGTGATCCAGATCAGCCGATGCCAAGGAGGCGTCAGAGAAATCCGCCCCCGCCAGATTGGCTTGGGACAGGTTGGCTCCATCTGCCGAAGAACGGCGAAAAGAAACCTGCTGAGCACTCACACCGGACATCACGGCCGCAGTGAGTCGAGCATCTTCAAAGACGGCACCGTCGAGAATCGCGCCCGACAGCGTTGCACCTTCAAAATTGCTGCCGCGCAGTACGGCTTTCGACAGATTGGATGCAGTGAGATCTGCATTAGTGAAGACGCTGGACTCGAAACGCCCTTCGGCCAGGCTGGCCCGTGAGAGTTTGCTGCCACTCAGGTCGCTCGAACGCAGACGCAAGCGGGACATATCCGCACCGCTGAAATCCTGCTGCGAAAGATCGTAACCGTCGTTTTTGCGCGCGGACTGCTGGCGCAGGTTAGCAACACGATAAGCAACGGGTGAGTTTGAAGCATCAGATGCAGTGTTCTCTTGCGTTTGTATAACTGATTTCAAGTGCATAGTTGTCTCTCCTTAATGGTTTGAGACGGCTTTGAAACGGAAGTTAAATACAGAGCAAACCGCTACCTGGCCCTACAGTGCAACTTGCAAGGTGAGACAGGAGAAGCGGTCTTATACAACGCGAGGGTAACTCGCCTACTATTTTTTAGACAGCAAACCCGATGTTGTCAAGGATTGAAGGCAAAGTTTTTTCATATTTTGAAATAATTTAATTTTATCAAAAAAACCCTTCTAATTCGGGGCTCTGCTCCTTTTTGGTGGCGTTTTCGTGTAGGAGTACGTGGCTGTCAGTGCGAAATATTAGAGATTTACTCTATAAAGATGAAAGCTATCTTGCAGCGATATGACACATCACCGCGCGGACTCTGTATTAAATAATTAAGCGTAGATAGTTATTAAATAGCCACAGTTGCCCCATGCCCGTTAGTTGCGGGCAGTTCGCCAGTATTGAATGCATTAATCGATTTCGCCCTTATCGATTAACAGCGTGCCCCGCTGATGAGCGATGGTCAACTTCTTCTATATTTGCTTTATATCGAACTTCTCCAATAAGATCGAAAAGGTCAGTGCAAACAGCACAATGTCGTCGTCGGCATGCGGGTTAGCACCAATGGGGGCATGCTGCAGCCGTTGCAGTTCGGCCGCAATCGCAGCCGGGTCGAAGAAACCCTCTCTGGCAATACGTTCAGGCGAAAGCGTGTCGTATATCCACTCTTTGTTTTGCGCGAGCAGGTAACTCGAACCCGGCGCGCGGAAACCGAATTTTTCCCGGCGGATGATCGCGTTCGGCACACGCCCGGCTGCGGCAAGCTTCAACAGATACTTTTCATCCATGCCCTTGAGTTTGAAGTGCGGCGGAAGCTGGCGTAAGAAGTCCACGACCTCGCGATCTAGGAATGGAAAGCGGCCTTCAATCGAAGACATCATGTTCATCCGATCGCCGTGATCGCCGAGCAGGTGGTCAGCCAGCCGCAGCTTGATATCCAGGTAGGAGCGTTGATTGACCGGATGGCGCCCCAGCACTTTGGACACGTCGATGACCGGGCTGGATAGACAGTCCTCGGCGAGTAGGTGTTGCTCCAGATCCCGCGATAAAAACCGTCGGCGAAACCCGCGATAGTCCCCATATTGGCGTTCGTAGCGCACCGCACTGCTGCCCCACAATCGTTCTCGGGCGAAGGCCTCCTCCTGGCTCAGGACTTCGGTCCCCCGCTGCTGATTAAAGGCGTCGAAACGATACCCAGGGTAGCCGGCCAATAACTCGTCCGCACCCTCCCCGCCCAGTACCACGGGAATACCGTGAGCCCGCGCTGCCGCGGACATGACCATGGTGCAGGTGTTATAGGTCTCCTTCACCGGGCATTCGCTATGCCAGACCATCTCGTGCAAATGGTCGGCGATGCGTGCGGGCTCGAACGGGATTTCTATGTGGTGACTATCCAGTTGGCGCACCATCAACGTCTGGAAAATGCGCTCATTGATCGCTCGGTTCTCGGGGAAGACCACCGAAAAAGTAGTCAACTCATGATCAGGCGCGACGGTCTTTATCGACGCCCCCAGAAAAGACGAATCAAGGCCGCCGCTGAGGTAAAGGCCCACTGGCACATCGGCGCGCAAGCGACGCTTGACTGCCGCATCGAACAACCCGAGAAACTGCTCGACGGCCGCCGTTTCATCGGTAAACGCTGACGCGTCACCCTGCATGGGATACTCCATATCCCAAAACACCGCCTGCGTAATAGCCGTACCGTCGACCAGCAGGCGATGCCCCGCCGGTAAACTGCGAACGCCGCTGAACAGCGTGCGCGGGCTTACCAGCCCTGGGAAACACAGGGCTTGATCCAGGCCGATGGGGTCGATCGCCCGCGAAGCTGCCGGGTGTTGCAGGATGGCCTTGATTTCGGATGCGAACACAAAGGTGTTGCCGAACAGCGCATAATGCAACGGCGTGATCCCCATGTGATCACGAAACAGCCACAACCGACCGCTTTGACGTTCTAGCAGCGCTAAGGAAAACTGGCCATTGAGATGGTCGGTCATGTCCGCACCGTATTCCTCGAACAGGTGTAGAACCACTTCCATATCGCCATGGGTGCGGAAGATGTGGCCGCGAGCCTTCAGTCGTTCGCGCAACTCTATGTAGTTATAAATCTCGCCATTGCCCACTAGCGCCAGGGACCGGTCTTCATTGAAGAGCGGCTGCTCGCTGCCTTGCGGGTCGATGATTGCCAGCCGCCGCATGCCAATAGCCCGGCTCCCCTCCACCAAGGTACCTTGCGAATCTGGACCGCGATGAATCAAGGCTCGCAACATCGAGTTCAGCACGCTAGGCGCTGCGCTTGCCTGACCGGATAAATCCATGAATCCAGCAATTCCACACATCTGCCAAATGCCCTCAAACCAATGATTGAGCCCTAGAACTCGGTGTCCAGGTCATCGTTAAAAGCCGACAAGGCCGGCTCGGCGTCCACGGACAGTTCAGACACGAGCTGGTCCGGGTCGGTAACGATCGACGTAATCAAACGGTGATAATTGTCCGCAAAGCGCTTGCAGGTTCGTTCATCAAACAGGTCGCGACGGTATCCCAACCACCCGGTAATGCCTTGCCGCGACTCATAAAACTCGATAAGCATGTCGAATTTGACCGACAGGCTGCCGGCGGCAAACGGCTCGGTCATCAAGCCAGGTAAATTGAGCGCCGGCTTTTGCGTGTTTTGCAGAATGAACATGACCTGGAACAACGCACTGCGTGACGAGTCGCGATCGGGGCGCAGGGTTTCAACCAGCTTTTCAAAGGGCGTTTCATCATGATTGAAGGCCCCCAGCGCTGCCTGTCGCACCCCCTGTGCAACATCGCGGAAACTCATGTCCGGTCGCACCTCGGAGGTGATTAACAGGGTGTTGGCAAAAAAGCCGATGAGGTTCTCGGTTTCTGCGCGCACCCTGCCTGCCGTAGGTGAGCCGACAGTGATGCTGCTTTGCAACGATTGCCGGTGCAGCAGCACGCAGAAGGCGGCGAGCAACATCATGTACAAGGTCACCCCGCACTGCCGGGCACAACCATTGATAGCGTCGGCCAAGGCTCGATCAAAAAGAATGTACTCAAACCCACCACGCTCTGTCGTCGACGCCGTCGGCAAGCGATCAAAAGGTAATGCCAACTCTTCAACCTGTTTGAGCCTTGGCTGCCAGTAGGCCATTTGCTGGTCCATCACCGACCCATTCAAGCGCTCTATCTGCCACTCCACAAAGTCGCCGAAGCCGATTGCCAACGTCGGGAGTTCGGGCTCGGTACCATGCATGCGCGCCGCCACAAAGGCAGAAAAATCCCGCGCAAAAACGCCCATGGACCAACCGTCACTGACGATGTGGTGCATGTTGATCAACAGGAAGTGATGGTCGTCAGCCATTTTTATCAGTGATAGGCGTACGACCGGGCCGCAACTCAGGTCAAATGGCCGGTCAGAAATCTCGAACAGTAGCTCACGTGCCTGCGCCTCCAACTGCTCCCCGTTCACGCCCGAAAGGTCCACTATCTCAATGGTGCAGTCAGGCTGCTCGTTCACCACCTGGACCGGCCCTTGAGGCGTATTGCGAAAGGTCACTCGCAAACTTTCATGCCGTGCGACGACATCGTTAAAGGCGGCCTGAAACACCGCCAGATCCAAGGCCCCACGCAAGCGCACGCACTCAGGCATGTTGTACATCGTGCTGGTGGGGTTGGACTGGTAGATGTACCAAAGGCGTCGTTGGGAGAACGAAAGGCTGAAGCGATCACTGCGTTCGCGCCGGGGGATCGTCAATCGCTGGGCCTTCAGGCGCTCTCCCACTGCATCGAGGAACAGGCGCCTTTGCACGGGGTTCAACGCACGCAGTTTTTCCTGCAGCAACTCTTCGCGGCTGGGCATCATGGAGCCTCCGAAGCAAAGGCTTGGCGCAAGGAGTCGACTTCGCCCGGCCCCAGCAAGCTGATATCGCCCACTTGCGCCAGCGGGTTGTCGGCTATTTGCAACAAAGTACGCTCCAGGCGTTGGGCAAACTCGTTGATTCTGCCGGCCTCGAAGCGGTCGCGGTCGTACACCATGCGCATGCCGTAGCCATTGTCACAGGTAAATATCTCTATCAGCAGATCGAACTCGGACACGCCACTGTCAACCGCAACCGGGCGGGCCGGCATGTCTCCAAAGGTGCTCGTGCCGCCTAACATGTTTTGCATGACGATCAAGATATTGAACAGCGGATTTCGACCGTGTGCGCCTGACAACTCCAGGCCCTGGACGATTTCATCGAGGGGTGTATTGGCGTGAATCGACGCGTCCAGCAGGGTTGACTGGACTCGGCGCATCAAGGCTTCCAGCAACTCGCTTTCATCCATGTGTAGACGAATGGGCAGCGCGCGAGCGAACAGTCCAACCACACGCTCCATCTCGGAGCGAGTGCGACCGGCATCCATCACGCCCAGGCAAATGTCGTCGCCCATGCCATAGCGCTGCAGCACGATGTAGACGCCGGCCAGCAATGCAACAAAGGGAGTGATCGCGCGCGCGGCGGCTACCCGATCCAGATGCCCCCGCAGTGTCGCGTCGAGATCAATGCGTACGTGCCCCCCACTTGACACCCGGTTAGTCGCGCCAAGGCGATCCGGGCTCAGGCGTGTGGGGCGCAGTTGATGTAGTTGCCGGGCCCAATACTCCAGATCAACACGGCGGCCAGGCGTCTCGGATTGTTCGAGTTCGTCGGCGACATAATCAACAAAATCAACCTTGTCCGCCTGTATCGGCAAGGCTGCGCCTGCGTGTATCGCGCTGTAGAGTTCGCTCAAATCCTCGACCAATACCCCAAGCGACCATTCGTCTACCAGCAGGTGGTGGATGATCAGCACACAGACGGCGCGGGTCGCAGACTGCCTGACTAAAACGAACTGCAATGGCGGCCCTTGCGTCAATGGCAATGCCTCAAGCGTGAGCTGAGCCAGCGCCGCTTCCTGCTCTGCCACATCCCATAGGCGTAATGTGCGCTGAGGTGAGGCCAAGACTTTCTGCTGCGGTTCACCGGCATGCTCACGGAAAACCATGCGAAGTGCGCCATGACGTTGCTGCAACTGCTCAACGGCCTGGCTCAGCACCTGCCCATCCAGCGCGCCGTCAATTTGCAGCGCGCAGGTCAACTGAAAGGCCCGCTGCTCTTTATCGGCGTGGCTGGCGAACCAGAGCTGACGTTGCGACGAAGACAGCGGGCGCCACACATCGCGGTCAACCAAGCGTGGCGCGGCAAGCGCCACCCCGCAATGGTGATTGACGAGGTGTTCGACTCGGGCGACGTAGGCTTTCAAGGTAGGCGCACGGAACAGCTCCACCAGCGCAATTGACGTTCCAAACAGCCGGTTGAGCAACGAGGTAACCGCGACCACTTTCAGCGAATGGCCACCCAGGGCAAAAAAATCATCGTCCTGGCCGACCGAGTGCATGCCCAGCACCTTGCTCCACGTGGCGGCAACTACTTCGCTGACCTGCGAGCGGTGCAGGCGTTCGTCGGGTGCTTGACCCCCTTGGCGGGGCGCAGGCAGGCGTTTACGGTCGACCTTTCCCGCAGGCGATAGCGGTAACCGGTCCAGCTCAATGATGCAGGTCGGTGCGGCCCCCTGCGGCAAAACAGCGGCTGCGGCGGTGCGTATGTCCTCATGACTGACCGGGGTCCGGCAAACAATGTAGCCGGCCAGCTCGTAGTGACCCTGTGCGTCGGGCCAGAGTTTTGCAGCGGCGGCCACCACTTCCGGGTGCCGGTTCAAGGCGGCCTCGACCTCAGCCAACTCCAGGCGGATACCACGCAACTTGATTTGGCCATCGTTTCGCCCCAGGTAACGCAGCCGCCCTTGCTCGTTGATATGCACGATATCGCCTGTGCAGTACATCAAAGACGGCGTATCCGCCACAAAGGGATCGGCCACGAATACCGCCTGCGTGGCCTCGGGGCGGCCGTGATAGCCGCAAGCCAGCCCTTGCCCGGCGAGGAACAATCGGCCCCGGCCTCCCATGGGAACGTGATGACCGTGGGCGTCCAGCACATATGCCCGCATGTTATTAATCGGCGTGCCAAGGTGAATCGGTTGGGCCTGCGTGCCGACCTGTTCGACCATCGCCCAGATCGTCGCTTCGGTCGGCCCATAAAGATTCCATAGTTGGTTCACGCGGGGCAGCAAGCGGTCAGCCAGCTCCCGCTCCAGCGCTTCGCCTCCGCACCAGGCACGCATCTGCAGCCTGCCCTCCCAGCCCTGCTGCAGCAAAAGGCGCCATATGGAGGGCGTCGCCTGCATCACGCTCGGGGCAGTGCGAGCAATCATCTGGCCTAGTCGTTGCGGGTCTCGGCCCAGCTCACTCGGTGCGAGCAACAGCAATGCGCCGCTCCACAGCGGGGCGAAAATTTCCAGCAGGGAAATATCAAATGAGAGGGTGGTCAACGCGAGGAAGCGGTCGTGCTCGGACAGGCCCGGGGACTGTGTAAAACTGATCAGCACGTTTTCTAGCGCCTGGGCCGGTACGATCACGCCCTTGGGCTGCCCAGTCGACCCAGAGGTGTACATCAGATAGGCGGCATTGCCTGTCAGCGTCGTGCCGCCCTTCACACAGTCAGGTGCCGCGACGCACTCGCCCGATGCATCCAAACCTGCCCACTGCACATTGTTCAGTTGCAGGTCATCACCCACTTGGCCAAGGATCAACCCGACACCGCTGTCCGCGACCAGATACTGCTTGCGCTCCAAAGGCAAGCAACGATCAATTGCCAAAAATGGACAGCCCAGTTTAATCAACGCCAACAACGCGACGACCTGTCCGGCATCACGATCCAGATGGGTGCCGATCAGTTGTCCCGGTTTGAGGCCCAATGCCCGTAACCGCGCTGCCAGTGCCTCGCTGCGCGCGGCCAACTCGGCCGCCGACATACGACAATCATCCCCCCAATGCAGTGCCGTCGACTGCCCCCGTGCCGCCAACCGAACCCCCAGCTGCACGCCCAGCCCATGCTCTCCAAGCGGCTGCTGCGCACCTTGCCACTTGACCGCTGGTGCCTGTTCCACCAGGGCGCCGATCGGTTGATCCGGCAACCCAACCAAGGCAACAACGTATGCTTGCATGCGCGCCAACAGCGCAGCCACCGTGCCCTCCTCTACCTGCGCCGCGTTATAGGCAATCTCAAGTTTCAGACAGGGGCCGGGCGCAACCATAAGGCTGATTGGGTAGCTGGTTCGCCAGAATGCTCGCCGGTCTTCCACGCTGACGCCGTTGGCAGTGCCATCCCGCAGGGGGGGCAGGTTTTCAAACACGACAACCGTCTCGAACAACGCCTCCCCTGCAGAGAGTCCGGCTATCTCGTGAATCTCTGTCAGCGGTAACCGGCCGTTGTCCCAAGCGAGGGTCGATGACGCCTGGACCTCGTCGAGAAACGCACCGGCAGCCGTCGCAGGGTTGCAGCGCAAGCGCATGGGCACGGTGTTGACCATCAGCCCGACCATCCTGTCGATCCCCTTCAGATCCACCGAGCGGTCGGCAATCACCCAGCCAAACGTGATGTCCTCACAGAGGCTGAAATCACGCAAGGTCAACGCCCATGCAGCCTGAACTAAGGTAGCCAAGGTCAGGCGACGGGCAACCACGGCCTGTCCGATTTGTGTGGTGCTGGCCTGTGAAAGTACGTGTTTGAGGCGCTGCGGCTGACGCTCGGCGGCCTCAGATGAAGGCTGTAAAAACGGTGGGCTCGACACCAGCGCGGGCTCGGCAAACAGGTTCGACCAATAGTCCCGCGCCTGGGTCGTATCGCGCTTTTGGACCCAGCTGACGTAGGTCTTGAACGGCGCGCTGGGTGGATGGCTGCCGGTCAGGTAGTTGTCCATTACCCACCCGAGCAGGATGGTGGCCGACCAGGCGTCGAGGATCAGATGATGGTACGTCCACACAAACCGCAATGCGCCGTCGCCCATAATAAACACGGCCATTCGATGCAGGGGTGGACGAGACAGGTTGAAACGGCTGATACGATCTTTTTCAAGGTAGCTTTCGAACTGGCGCTCCTGCTCCGCGGCGGTTTGGCTGCTGCAGTCGATCAGCGTCCATTGCAATTGAACGTCACGCGCCACGATCTGCATCGGGGGGGAGACATTGCGCCAGGCAAAGGCAGTCTTGAGGGTGTCGACGCCACTGGCGACCTGCCCCCAGGCTGCACGCCAGCGCTCAGGGTCGACGCCGTTGAGGCGACAGGAAACTTGCACAAGGTAGTCGCACTCCGCGCCGTCTTGCAGAGAGTGAAACAGCAGGCCTTCTTGCAGAAAGGTCAGCGGATAGATGTCCTGAGCCTGAGCCGTCACCGGCAATGGCTGTGAGTCAACGGGGAGTTGAAGCTGATCTACCATCGATTTCACTGCTCCTTGTGAACCAGGGGCATCGCATAACGAATTCGCCCACAGATTTGACCATCGCCGTGTCGGCCTCAGGCAGTTACGGAGACCTAATGTAAGCCCATATCGAAAAAGAAAAGTAGTACAAATTGTAAAAAAGGCATATTTTCTTGAAATATTGCATTGACATTCAGCTTTGACACGGTGCCAATTTTAGATTTTCTACTGGTGCGACTCATAATCCTGTACTAGCGTCAAACAGCTCGCGCTAGCTGGGTTCAAATATGCGGTGTCACATCAGCGTTGTGCCTGTGCTGACGGGATGGCCCCGTGAGTAAGGGGATGCGAGATACAGGGAGGTATAATTGATGGGCGTTACAGGCAATCGTATGCTCGCGGTTATTTGTGTAGTCATTTTTACTTCGCCTTTTCTCCACGCTGCCCCTGACCAGGAGCAGGTGCCCGCTACCTGGGACATTTGGGGCGTTCCGCACATAGAGGCCAGCTCTGAGAACGCGCTTGTGTATGCCGCAGGCTGGGCACAGATGCGCAGCCATGCCAATGCGGTGCTGTCGCTGATGGCCCGTTCGCGCGGGCGGCTGGCCGAAACACCCGGCAATCTGAAATTGGACTATGCGTTAGAGCAGGACCGCTGGGTACACAGGATGGGCATCGCCAGTACCGCGCTTCAATGGTGGGAGCAACAACGGCCCGTTGAGCGCGATTGCTTGCAATCTTTTGCCGACGGGATTAATGACTACGCGAAATCTCATCCAGGCGACATCAATGATGAATTGAGGCCTGTATTGCCAATTCAGGCTGTCGATGTTCTGGCGCGTCTGGCGCACGTGATGCTTTACGATTTTGCCGTATCCGAGGCCAAGGTGGCCGATGACGCCGGAGCTTGGCGTGCGGGTATAGAGCCGACGATAGCCAGTGTGCAGAATCGCGGCTCCAACGCTGTTGCCATCGCCCCCCACAAATCCGGTAGTGCTGCTCTGCTAATGAGTAATCCACACTTGCCATGGTCCGATCTAGTTCGTTGGTTCGAATATGAATCGGTGACGCCCCAAGGAAATTTCTACGGCGTGAGCCTGCTCGGCCTGCCCACGCAAGTGATCGGTTTCAATCAGAAACTGGGCTGGACCCAAACCGTCAACCCGATGCATAGCTATTACCTATACGAGCTCAAACTCAAAGGTGATGGCTATCTGCTCGACGGCGAACCGATTGCGTTCCAGACCCGCACGGAAAACATTCGAGTGCGTCAGCCTTCGGGTGAGTTTATCGATAAACCGATCACCCTCAGCGACAGTATCTTCGGCCCGGTGGTCGCCCGCGACAAGGACCGGGCACTCGCGCTTTGGGTCACTGGCAAGGATGCGGCCCACACACTAACTCAATACCGCGATATGGCACGTGCGCAGGATCATGAAACTTTCAACCGTTTACTTAAGCGCCAGCAGATCCCAATCTTCTCAATCATCTACGCTGACCACGACGGAAAAATTGCCTATTACTTTGGCGGGCGCAACCCGGCCTCGCACTACGACATCCCACGCGATTCGGTGATCCTGGATGGAAGCAAGCGCGCAAACCTGTGGACCGACGTGCTGCCCCTGGAGCAGTTGCCCGCCATCATTGACCCTGAAAGTGGATGGGTGCAGAACGCGAACGATCCACCTTGGACAGCCAGTCTGCCCGCGCGTCTGTCCCCCACCGATTATGCGAAAGGTTTGGTAACCAGCCCCTTCGTCAACTTACGCGCGCAGCGTATTATTGAGCGGCTGAAGGCCGCGCCAACGGTTGACTTCAATGCCCTGCAAAACTTGAAGCTCGACACCGGCTCCGAGCTAGCACTGCGTACGCTTGACGACTTGATTGCGGCGGGGCGCCAGTCCAGTGACCCTGATAGCCGAGCAGGAGCACAAATTCTTACCGGCTGGGATCGCGCAATGAATGCTGACAGCCGTGGCGCGGCACTGTTCAGCCAATGGGTCACGCTGATGCCGGCTGATGACAGTATCTTCACTGTCCCATTCGATCCGAGAAAACCCTTAGCCGGCCCCCGCGGCCTCGCCGTACCGGCTAAAGCCGCCTTGTTGCTTGGCGATGCAGTTCGTGACTTGCGCAAAAAAGGCATCGCCCCGGACGTTGCCTGGGGTGAACTATTCAAGTTACCCGGTGCTCAACGGCTACCGGCCAATGGTGGACCTGATCCGCTTGGGCTAATCCGCGCCAGCTACTTTACCCGGTCCGGCCCGGCGCCAGGCTACGTCGCCAACGGTGGAGATGGGTTCAGCACCGTCGTGGAGTTCGGTACCCAGCCTCATGCCGTGGGATTGCTGGCTTATGGAAACTTCACAGAGCCCTCGCCGCAAGGGGTTCGCGACCAGATGCAACTCTATGCCGATAGGCGCCTGCGCACGCTCTTGCGCGCGCCTGTTGCCCAAAGCGATATCGTGCTCAAAGAACTGATTCCTTATGTGCCAAATCACTCATTGCGGGCCGCGGACGCGGGAAACCGCCCTGTGCCGACTATGCCCTGGAGGTAACACTGCTCATGACCACTAATGCCGCAAAAATTTTTGCCGATCTTGCAAAACAGCACCCTGAGCGCATCGCATTATCGAGCCCAGGGAGCGACCTCACTTACAGAGTCCTCAACCAATGGTCCGATGCCATTGCCGCTGATTTGAGAAGCTGCTTGGGTTCAACGACTGGCCCGGTAATCGTGCTCTCCTCGGAGCCCAAGCAGGTCATCGCCGCTGTCATCGCAACTATGAAAGAAGGTCTGATCTTTGTGCCGCTGGACCCTCAGTCACAGCCGGCACGCCTGCGAAATGCCATCGACAACGTGGATCCTGTCGCGATGTTGTGTGATGCGAATGGTGCGGCGACCGCCCAAAAACTTGAACTATCGGCATCTATCGAAAGCATTCAGATCGGCGCACCTCGAATCCTAGAGACACCCCTGCCCTACACCGATGAAGAAGACCCGGAGGCCGCAAGCTATATCTACTTCACCTCTGGTTCCACTGGCGAACCTAAGGGAATCTTGGGGCGCCTCAAAAGCATTGCACATTTCGCCCGGTGGGAAGCGCGGGCGTTTAACCTGAATGAATCCGTGCGCTGCACGCAGTTAACATCCCCGGCGTTCGACGCGTTTTTGCGAGATGTATTCACCCCCCTGAACATCGGCGGCACCGTGTGCCTGCCACCGGACCGAAACTTGGTCGCCGACGGTGAAAGGCTGGCGAACTGGCTGGATGAAGCAGCGATCACTTTGATGCACACCACGCCCACGGTCCTGCGCATTCTGCTCAAAACCTTACAGGCGCGCTCACAGCGGCCCGACGCTCTGCGTCGAATTTGCGTGGCCGGCGCCGTGTTGCTTCCCGTCGACGTAAAGCGTTTTTTTGAAGTATTTGGCACCGCTGTCGAGTTGGTCAATTTCTACGGCCCCTCTGAAACCACGATGATTAAGTTGTTTCACCCTGTTCGAGAGCTGGACGCAGCGCGCGCCAGTGTACCGGTGGGCAAGCCCATCGACGGTTGCCGCGTACTGATTCTGGATAACCGGCAAAAGCCCTGCGGCGTCGGTATGATTGGCGAGATCTACATCCGCACCCCCTTCAGGAGTTTGGGTTATTACCAACGGCCTGACCTTACTTCAGAAGTCTTCGTGAGCAACCCTGTGAGCGGTGACCCTAACGACCTGGTTTATCGCACGGGCGACCTCGGTCGCTCGCTTGACGATGGGGCATTAGAGTTCATCGGGCGCCGTGATCGTCAGATCAAAATAAACGGCATTCGTATCGAACTGGGTGAGATCGAAAACAACTTCCACCAACATCCTAACGTGCGGGATATCACCCTGGTGGAGCGTAAACTTGACGAAGGCGAAAACGCACTAATCGCTTATATCGTTGCCAGCCCCGAAGTGCCGGAAGATGAACTCCGTCGGGCGATGAACGAGCGATTGCCAACGTCTATGATTCCGAGTCACTTCGTCTTTTTGCCCATTCTTCCACGCACCGTAACCGGCAAGATCGACTACAGCGCCCTGCCCGATATCACCCCGCGAATCGCAGACAGCGCCCAGTACGTAGCACCGCAAACCCCGGTGGAGGTCACGCTAGTATCCATCTGGAGAGAACTCATGCAAATCGATACCCCGAGCACTACTGCGAACTTCTTTTCAGTCGGTGGCCATTCGTTACTCGCCATGCAGGTTCTGTCACGTGTTGAAGCAGCCTTCGCCATCAGTATCGCATTGCGCGACTTTCTTGACGACCCAACTATCCAGGGCCTGGCATCAAAAATCGAGACCGACTTGCTAACCGCCACGGCGGATGACGATGAGCTCCTTCAACTCCTGGAGCAACTATGACCAGCCCAACGAGAAGCACAGAGCCAATGACGTTCACCGCCGAGGAGTTAAGTGCCATTGAGCACTTCGTCCGATCTTCCGGGCTTGTCACGGATGTCGCGGTTGTGCATACGCCGCAGTCTGAAACGCCCGTGCGTTGCAGCCGGTGCGCGATCTCGACACAGGTCAGCGGCATCCGCCTGGACCAAGAGGGGGTTTGCAACGAGTGCCGCCGTTACGATCGTTACAAAGAGCGCCTTGACCTTTATTTCAGTGACCGGGATGCGCTGCAAGCTATCGTCACGGCCAACCAACCGCACAAACGATCGGATATCGATTGCATGCTGCTGTTCAGTGGCGGCAAGGATTCAACTTATGTCCTGCACCAATTGGTCGACATGCAGTTGAAGGTCATGACGTACACGTTCGACAACGGCTTCATTTCGCGTCAGGCATTCGACAATATTGCGCGTATCACCAGCGATCTGAACATTGAGCACGTAACCGGAACGCATGCTCAGATGCGCGAGGTATTCCGTCAAAGCCTCAAACGCCACAGCACTGTCTGCAAAGGTTGCTTCAAGGCCTTACTGGACCACAGCCTGACCTTGGCAGACCAGCGTGGCATCAACCTCATCTTCACCGGCATGTCCCGTGGACAGATCGTTGAGGAGCGCCTCAAGTTTTTCCATGACCGCAACATTTTCGATCCGCAGACCATTGACACGAAACTGGCAGAGGGACGCAGGATCTACCATCAGGTTGAGCGTTACGCCGGCTTGGATGGAAAACCGTTTTACGATGATTCGATTTTTGACCGGGTCCGCCTGATCGACTTCTACCGCTACAGCGACGCAAAAAAACAGGACATCTACGATTACCTGAGCACCAGCCAAGCCGGGTGGGAGGAACCCAAAGACACCGGATTCTGCTCCTCCAATTGCTTGATAAATGATGTGGGCGTTGCCGTTCACGGCATTGAAAAAGGCTTCTCGAACTATGAAATACCCACCGCCTGGGAGGTTCGTCTCGGCCATTTAGATCGCGACAGCGCCCTAGCTGAGCTGGCGGGCGTTTCCGACGGTGAGCGAGTGACGAAGATCCTTCGTTCGATCGAGTATGAACCCACAGTGCTGGAGGCAATCCCTGCCCATCTCGAGATTTTCTCGGTGTTGAAGAACGGCAGGACCATGGCAAACTTGGAACAAGCGGTCAGAACCGGCTGGCCACGTAATGATGTAACGCCCAAGCTGGTGAGGGTTGCCTCTATACAGCGTGACGATCAAGGCCGAGCTATTACAGAAACCCTAGCGCCACAGGTCACGCCAATAGAAATCACCCCGCCCCAACAACCCACACGGTTATCCGACTTGCAGCGGCAACTTCTCGCGTTGCCCGCCACCGCCAAAGAAGGCTGGATCACCCGCGTCATCGTAACCCGAGAGCCATTGGATCAGCGTTTGTTTCAACGTGCGTTGTTCCAGGTTATCACGCTGCATCCCGCGCTACGCATGCAATTGAGTCAGACCGACAGCGGTGTCGAAAGCCACATCACACCGATATCCAATGTGCTGCCACTTATCTGGGCGGACCTGTCAGACAAGCCCGTCGAGCAGCGAAGAACCCTGGAAGCCCGGCTGTCCAATGCATTGCTCTCAAAAGTCGGCAATGGGATAAACGAACCGTTGGCATTGTTTGCGGTGACCTCCCCTAACGGCGACGAAAACAGCACCCTGGCCATTGCCCTGCACCGTCTCGTCATGGACGAAGCCTCGTGGGCAATCATGCTGGGCCACCTAGAATGGTTCTATCGCATTATCGCCAGCGACACCGCACCAAAAATGCCTCAGGCAAAAGCCGGGACCGCGGCCGCGCCAGACCTGCCTTCGTGGGTTGGGGCACCGATTCGTCGCGGCTCGCGCGACATCAAACATCGAGTGCTGGACTATGAAGTAGAGAGCGAAGACCTTGCCCATACGATCGCCGCAGCCCTCTCGCCCTTGCCCGTCAGTATCCTTGCGTCTTTGCGTCAAAATGACGATCAGCGCATTGGTCATTTCACCGGCATTGAACAGCGCCTGCGTGGCCATGACCCGGAGGTGATCATCGTGCTAGAACAAACCACGGCAGCGGTGTCTACGCTATTTTCAGAAGAACGGGAGATCTCCGACTTGGCGATCGCAGGCGGAAGAAGCTGGTTGGCGATCCGTCGCACTGCTGGCGGCGCTCGGCTGTGCTGGAGCGCGGACATGAGCGAGCCAACCGACGTGAGGCTAACAGAGGTTATAAAGCAGGCATGCTCCCTGGGACGATCATCCCAGGGAGAAGTCGATCATGCGACTACGTCTTAAATGAGCCTCAGTGCGAGTGCCTTCGGGTTCGCAGCCTGTAACTGTGCATCGGTTAGCAGGCCTGACTGGCGAATGAACGAATCGTCGAGCTTGGCATTAGCGAAATTGGCTCCAGCCACAGTGGCCTTCTCAAGGCTAGCCCCGCGCAGGTCCGTCTCTTGCAGGTTGCTGCCGATCAGTTGCGCACCATTGAGGTTGGCGCCCGTAAGGTTGGCCCCTTGCAGGTTGGCGTTGGCAAGATTGGCCCCGCTGAAGTTCACACCGGTCAGGTCAGCCCCTGCAAAAAAAGCATTGTTCAGATCTGCACCGCTCAAGTCGACGTCACTGAGTTTGGCTTTCTCGAAGTTCGCTCCCACACACGTGGTATTAGACATATTGACTGACCTGAGCACGGCGTCCGAAAAAATGCCATCGGAAAAATCGGCGTCTGCCATATCGACCGATTCGAATATGGATTCGCGCGCGACGGTGCCGGCGAAAGTCGCGCCCCGGAAGGAGCCACCCTGCACCTTTGTGTGGACAAGCGTGGCTTTGGTCAGATTGGAGTTGTCAGCCATGCAATTGTTCAGCAATGCATTGGAGGCATTGATACCACTCATATCAGCGCCGGTCAGCACCGTGTTGACCAGGCCCGTATTGATGAAGCTGGAGGAGGTGAAGATACCGTTGGTTAGATCGGCGTTTGAAAGATTCGCCGCATCAAAAAAACAACCGTCCCACCGCGCGCCTTTCAACGAAACGCCGGACAAATTGCTATCGCGGACATTCGAGTACGTGACTCGGGTGTTGGAGAGGTCGAGGTCTGCCATCGACATATCTCCCAGTTCAAAACGAAATTGGCCGGTTTTATTGGCCGCGTGTAGGTCCGTTGCAAAATCGACCGCCCATGAAAGATCAAAGGCTACCGATTGTTTTAAATGTTCCGGGTCTGGGAGATTGTTGCTCATGGTTATTCCTATCAGTTGATAACACATTTAATTAGACAACCTGAATTTGCCCAAGGAGTAATAGCATTATGGGTTCATACCCGCCACTGGCTCGAACGCCACTCGTCTATTTACGCCAAATGCTAAATGAAAGCGTGCCAGTGCGTATAGGGTTAATGGCCATGTTTACCGCACTGGGTACTCTTTTGGAAAGCTCTACGCCTGTTGCATTCGAACGCGTTATCAATGGCCTGGCGGGCATTGGAGAAGCTGAGCGTCTTGCGGCCGTACACTGGTTTATTGGGCTTGTCGGATTAAGCGCAGGCGCAATGGTGTTCTTCAGGCTTTATCAGTGGGTGGACGTCAGGGCCAGCGCTGACTTACGCGCTCATATCCAGAAACGTCAGATTGCCCATCTGCTGAATCGCTCACCGGCCTCACTTCAACACCGGCATGGCGGAGCGCTAGTCGAATCCATAAAACGCTCAAGTTACAACTGCGTTGCCCTAGTGCAATTGCTCACGTTCGACGTTGTCAACATGTTGGTTGTAATTCTAAACATCAGCATCATCCTGTATGTCGCCGACAGCCATTATGCACTCATGATTATCGGCTGGTTGGTGATCTATTTGTCTGGGACAACCTTCTTCGCCTTCCGTTGCCTGAGGCTGGGCCGCCAACAGTTCATGGCTTCAGGGCAGTCCGCCGGTCAGATAAGTGATGTGTTACGTAACTTCGAAACCGTTTACTCATATGGCGCATCCCAACGCGAAAACAGATTCCTGGGCGAGGGGTTGGATGAAGAACGGCGACGTACTTGCCAACTGCGCCGCTATGTATTGCTCATGCGCGTATTTTCCAGCGTGGCCGTCTTCAGCCTGTTCGCCGTCATGACCACGCTGGCATTGCAGGACGTTCTGACCGGGGAACGCAATGTGGGCGAGTTTGCGCTGGTGTTCACCGCAACTAACATTTTGGTGATGACCGTATTCGACCTTTCGAAAAACCTGATTGGCTTTTATGAAAACCTGGGATCGTTGGATGGCGCGCTGGACTTTATTCTACAGGATGACCTTGCCCTTGCACCTTCAGCTGTAGTCCAAGGTTCGGTGGGTAACGCGGCCAAACAGACAGGCAGGATTGAGTTCAAGAACGTTTGTTTTGGCTACCCAGGTGAAGGCTTGTTATTCAAAGATCTGAATCTGATCCTCGAGTCAGGGCATAAGATTGGCCTGGTGGGTCCATCGGGCGCGGGAAAAACAACCCTGATTCGATTGATCCTTGGGCAACTGGCCCCCAGCAGTGGGCAAATCCTACTTGACGGTGTTGAGCTGCAAACCTTTGAACGTGACGCTTTGAGCGAAAAGTTCGCGGTGGTCAGCCAGCATGTTGGGATATTTAACCGTACCGTGCGCGACAATATCGCCTACGGCGCCCCTGATGCTGACGACGCTCGCGTCCTGGCCGCAGCGCAGATGGCGTCAGCCGACACATTTATCAAGCGCCGCGCCGCGGGCTTCAACACCGTTGCTGGCGAGAATGGCAGTGAATTTTCCGGCGGCGAACGCCAGCGCTTGAGCTTGGCCCGTGCCCTCCTCAAGCCTGGGAGCCCAACACTGATTCTCGACGAGGCAACCAGTGCGCTGGACACCGCCGCCGAACAAGACATTCAAAGGGCAATTGCCAATGCCATGAGTGATCGAATGGTGATTGCAATCGCACACCGCATTTCAACCATCAAAGATATGGATCTGATCATTTACTTGGAGGGCGGACGCATTCTGGAACAAGGCACACACCTGCAACTGGTTGCCAAACAAGGTCGGTACGGGGAAATCTGGGATAAACAAGGTCGCTATTCCATGCGTATTGAGGCTTGATCTCGGGCTCGCGCATCAGCAGACGGAGAAAGAGATGAAAGAGATATTACTCAATCTTTTTTTAATCAGAGATGACGACCATGCGTCGCCCACCCCGTTTACCTACCTGGCGCTAAGGCCAGAAGGTAATATTTTATTCGCCACCAAGGCCGATATCAGCCCTTTTTATAACGCCATCGAGAAAAAGGGCGGTGTATCTGCGGTACTCATTGGTGATCGCCATCATGTAAGCCAAGACACTGTAAAGCTCTCAGTACACTTCAACGCACCGTTGATAGGCAGTCGCATCGAAGCCAAAGTACTGGGCGCCAAGGGTTTTACACTAAATGCAAGCCTGCCCTATGAACAGCGTGCATTAGGAAATGATATCGAGATCATTCCGACGCCGGGGCACACCACCGGTGCATTTTCATACCTGTGGAATAACGGTGTGAACAAAATATTATTTATTGGTGACACCTTAGTGCCAGTAGAGAAGACATGGCTGTATTGGGTTTCGCCGCCAAGTCGAAAGATACTTGCCGATACACTTAACCGACTCAAGACGTTCGAATTCGATCATGTTGTTTCTAATTCATTTGCATGTCAGGGCGGCGCCTGTCGACGAATCAGCAATGCTGAAAAGGAAAATCTCTTGAATAACACAATCAAACAATTGGTATCTAATCAGTGATGTATTGAAGAATGGAGCAGTTAAAGGATGCGATACTTATCTGATGTATTTAATGCTATGCGCGAGCAGACTCTCGTCAGTAGTACAGCATTTAGAAATCTACAAATTTATATTCATGTGCCGTTCTGCACATCAAAGTGCCATTTTTGTGATTACGTAATTGGCAACAACACCCGCCAACTGACCTCTGCCGACACTAAAGGCGAAGCATACGTAGATGCGCTCTGCCGACAGATACACGAAGCGGGCCTACACTGTAGCGGACTTAATTATGTTCCTACTTCGATTTATTGGGGCGGCGGCACGCCCACCCGCCTGAATCCATACCATCTTGAGCGGATAATGGAAGCGCTCCAGTCCAATTTCGACCTATCAAAAGTCCGCCAGCACTCGCTGGAAGCCAGCCCCGAAACACTCACGGTTGCCCATCTTCGTGCGCTGGATGCGCATCCGGTGGATCGGGTCAGCCTGGGCGTACAGTCGTTTGATAAAGAACACCTGCGTCGGGCGGGACGCGCGCACTCGGCTGAGCAGGCCATAGCGGCAGTGGATCTTGCAAGGGCGGCTGGGGTTGCCAATGTCAACGTCGACTTGATCGCTGGCTTTCCCGATGAGGAAATTGCGCAGGTCGAGAATTCGATCGCCCGCGCCGCGGCGCTGGATGTTCAACATATCTCGGTATACCCCTATCGGCCTTCGCCCGGCACCAAGATGGCCAATCTAATCGATACAGGACGTCGTGGCCAATTAAGCTTCGAACACACCAAGCTCGCCTACCAGACGGCGAAAGACCTACTCGAAGCGCAGGGTTTCGAACAATATTGCCTGGCGTACTTTGCTCGGGAAAAACAATCTGAATCCATCGTCGGGATGCATACCTATGGCTTGGAAGGTGACATCCTCGGGCTTGGTAGCGGAGCGCAGTCAATGCTAGGAGGGTATCGCATCATAAATGACAACGCCTTTTACGATGAATACATCGAAAACCCTCTGGCGCTGGGAAAGTGTGTGAAATTCGGGGTGGAACCGGATCAGATCGAGTCATTGATGACCCGAATAGGCGCGGCGCTGCAAACAAAAAATGGCTTGGACTTCAATAAGTTCGAACAACTTACCGGGCTCGATTTCAAGCAGCTTTGCCGCGAAAACGTGCCTGTGCGTACCTTCATGAAACACCTGCAAAAGTGCGGAGGTACATTTTACAAAACTGAAAACGGAATTGCACTGAAGTCAGCGAACATCCACGACGTTTATATTCAGCACCTTTACACCCACATTCTGGATGGCACGCTTGATCGCGGTTTAAGGGTGTGAAACAGGATAGCCTTAAATCACCCCGTTAAGATGGGCTCGCAACAACTTGGTTCAATCGGCCTTCTTGACGCAGGCGCGCGGCAATGCGGTGTATCTCGGTTTTGCTTTTGGCCATGGCCTCTTTGCTGGTATGCACGGAATAATAACCAGTGACGAGGTCATGGGGATGTTTAGCCGCAGAGCCCAACACAAAGGCGGTTTCACCTCGCGCAACAATTTCGATGGGCTGCTCGGATTCTTCGAAGACAGCTAGCTCACCCTTAGTCACGAGGTCTCCGGTGCTTATACTCCCTGACTCTACTGCTAACCAGGCTACGGTATGGCCAACTGGTGGCGTGTAACGCCAGATCTCTCCGTCTTTGAGACGTACCGCGAGATAGTTCACGCCCGCCGGTGCTTCAGCAACGCTCTGGGCATTTTCATATTGCCCCAGAAGTAAGCGTACCGGGCCTACTTGCGGGATTTGAGAGGGCGCTAGATAGACACTTTTCGCCGGGGCATTCTCTTCTGAAGCCGGTAATGCCACCCAAAGCTGAAACCCCAGAATGGAATCGTCACAGGTTGGCACCGCGTCGTGCCATACGCCGTTACCTGCATACATCAACTCAAGGCCCCCCGCTGGCAGAATCCCGGCAGCGCCGGTGGTATCCTCGTAGGCAATATCGCCGTCAATCATGAAAGTGACCGTCGTAATTCCTGAATGCGGATGCATTCCAGATTCGGCTTTCTTGTGGTTTGTACCTAAACTAAAAATAGCCAAAAATACAAAAGGCTTCAAAATTTCGCCCAAGTCACCCGGACTCATAAGTCGTACTAAAGAGCCAAGATTTTTGCCTTTGGTTCGATGAACAATGGGGCGTTTCAGAGCTGCGGTGGTCGCATTCATGTGAATTCTCTCAAGGCACTAGAAGATATTATTGAACAGTAATTCGTCTATCTGGGACTGAGGTTCGAACAAGAGATGTTGCGCGAAGTCGGGCAGGGCGAAAAAGACTCCAACGACTAATGTAAAGAAGAGAGCAGTGCAAACCCTACTGCTAATGTTAGTTTCAACGGGACAGCGATCTACAGCCAACCTCTTGGAAAAAGGCAAAGTCATGTCAACCAGAAGGTAAGTAATTTCCCCAACACGTTCGGGCACGGACAACTATAGCCTAGGGTGCGGGTACTATCCACCATGCCCGCTACTTTTGAATGTCACTCCGAAGCGCCTCTGTCACGTCTTTAGCACCCTGAAGGGATAGCGCGGAGTCGCCAGACTTGTCGTCTGATAGGACGCTTAGAAAATTGTGCCCCCCTAACGCGTTCAGTATCGGTCAAAAACGCCTGTAGGAACTCCCAGTATTTCTCAATTTTCTGCCAGCCGATACAGCGCTTGAATATGGGATTCCGCCAGTCCAGCACGTTGCAGATTTCGGCGACTTTGGGAGCTAGCTAAGGCAGTCGCAGCGATCAGACTACAGCCATAGTTTTTTGCTTGTTCAATCCGGTGAGATATCAGTGCTGCATGATAACCGAATCCCCGTGCGTCCTTCCGGGTAGCTGCTGTTCCAAGATAGGCGACCCCATTGCTGGCAAAATACATCACGGCCCCTGCCACCATCTTCCCACCTGCTCTAAGCGCGTAAATTTTCATCCGATCATTTGGTACTGGCGCTAAAAATGAGGCTTGACTCAGCGCTCTCTGATCGGGTTTGGTATGAAAACCACCAGCGTGAATGTCTGCGAATTCCGGAAGCGTTTGTGGCGTGACCTCCTCAATTTCGAATGAGTGTTGATTCAGGATGACGTCCTTTACCCCACAAGATAACTGCAAATGGGTCCACCCTCTTAGGCGTTCAAGGCATCCATCCCCCATATGAATGTGTTGCACTAGCGTCGAGGATTTCCCCACCAAAGGGGTTACAGTTGAATACTCAGCCGATTGTCTGAGTAAATTCAAAATGGTTTGTAGATCTTCCGTGTTGTGACCGTAGATGCGATTAAGCATTGGGCTGGGGTTTGCTTTCACTTGAAAGCACGAAAATTCCTCGTTGAAAAAAACGCGTGCACCATAAGGATTTCCACTTATCAGTGACAGGTTCTTCACTCGCGAGCACAAATACTCTCTTTCTGCCGCCTCGATCTTAAGAGCCGTTTCAATATCCATATGAATAAACCTTTTTCTTAGCCCCCTGACACAGGCAGGTGCATCAAACGATACGCTTTTACATAAATGCGTGCCAGCATATGACCTCGCTTCAAGATAAGCGGCTGGCCAGCCATCACACCTTTACGTTCCGCGTCGGAGCTTAGACCTGTCGACCTCGAATGCTTCGCACGAGCAGTCAATAGGCTCATCGACGCTTAGCTGATTGGTTAGCCCGAACGCTCGATATCTCCAACCTCGAAAGCGCGTAGCCTTTTGATATTGATTTCTCGCTTTCGGGGCAAGCCTCCGAGCTTCCAAAGCTTGGATTTTTCTGCTCTGGTGTCACAGCCTTACTCTGGGGTGTCGCTGGTACGCTCTATTTGAAGCTGGTCGACGCTAACGGCGTATTACCGACTCAGCGCATGAAGAACAGCAAAATCATTATCAGCGTGACCAAAAATAGGCCCCCACAAGCCATACTGACCAATTTAATCAACCGATCCAGTTTGTGGTGCAGACCACTCACCTGTCGTTCCAGCTCTCCAAATCGCACTGCCGCTCCTTCATCTACGTGGGGGGTGGCGAGCTGCTCGATATCCTTAGATTTGCGATCACTGTGGACAGCAATAAGACTGGCACCCGCTCCAGTCGCGCCGATGGTTATAATCATCAACACCATCTTTCACTTCCGTACCCCATGGATACGATCTGCCGGAAGCCCGCCGTTTTGAGGCGCTGCACCTTGCTTCGGTTCGTTTCAAGTGAGCAGGCGAATGACCCCTATTAGTCCAATCGATGCAGCGGTGGCGCTGCAACAAAATCCAATAGCGGCTATATGACATATTCGATCACGAAACACCAAGCAAGCGCATCCCGTGCCGCCGTCGAGCATACCTCCACCATCACTGGATGGACGGATAAAGCTCGGGGTGACGAGAATAATGACGGGAAAGCTAGGTCTATGAACACCAAGCGATGAACAGTTGCGTTCATTTCAGGGGCACTGAGCCAGTATTATTGGGCTGCTGATCTGCTTATGAACATCTGACATCGCCCACTTGTTAAATTACGTACCAAGTCAGATTTGCTTAACGCACCGATGCAGCAACCACCCGCCAGGAACCTGCGGCCTACCTGCATCAGCTCGCGGAGACGACCCCCACGTTCTGCGCCGCCTGGTAGAGAATCTGCCCAACCAGATCGACCTCCGCTTCGCTGATGATCAGCGGCGGCAGGAAGCGAACGGTTGCGCCGTGCCGGCCGCCCAGCTCGACGATCAGGCCACGCTCCAGGCAAGCACGTTGTAGCTTGCGCGCCCGCTCGCCATCGGTAGCGGGTTGGCCCAGGGCATCCTGGCTGGCAGGATCGATGATTTCCATGCCCAGCATCAGACCACGGCCGCGCACGTCGCCGATCCAATCGAACTCGGCCTGCAGCCCGTGCAGCAGCGTCTGCAAGCGTGCTCCGACGTTGCGCACATGGCTGCAGAGGCCTTCGCGCTGAATGAAGCGCAAGGTGGCATCGCCGGCGGCCATGGCCAGTTGATTACCTCGGAAAGTGCCGGCATGGGCCCCGGGTTGCCATTGATCCAGCTCGCCCCGGTAGACCACCACCGACAGCGGCAGACCACCGCCGATGGCCTTCGACAGTGTCACCACATCAGGGGTGATGGCGCTGCGCTCAAAGGCAAACAGATCGCCGGTGCGCCCGATACCGCATTGGATCTCGTCGAGGATCAGGGGAATATCGTGCTCACGCGTGATCGCCCGCAGCCCCTGCAGCCAGCGATCAGGGGCGCAAATCACCCCGCCCTCGCCCTGCACCGTTTCCAGGATCATGGCCGCCGGCTGGGTCACGCCGCTTTCCGGGTCGGCGAGCAGGTGGCGGATGTAATGCAGGCTGGCGTCGATCGCCTGCTCGCCGCGCAGGCCGAACGGGCAACGGTAGTCATGTGGATACGGCAAGAATTGCACCCCCGCCAGCAGCCCACCCAGGGCATTCTTCGGCCCCAGGTTGCCGCTCACAGACAGCGTGCCGAGGGTCATGCCGTGATAGGCGCCATGGAACGCCAGGATGCTCTGCCGCCCGGTTGCCGTGCGCGACAGCTTGAGCGCCGCCTCCACTGCGTCCGCACCCGTGGGGCCACAGAACTGGATGCGCGCATCCCTGGCGAAGTCGCCAGGCAGCAGATCGAAGACTGTCTCTACGAAGGCATCCTTGATCGGCGTGGTCAGATCGAGGGCATGCAGCGGTATGCCCGAGGCCAGGGTCTTCTGGATCGCTTCCATGATCACCGGGTGATTGTGCCCCAGCGCCAGGGTACCGGCACCGGCCAGGCAATCGATGTACACCTGCCCCCGCGAATCCTCAACATACACCCCCTGCGCCCGCTTGAGCTCCAGCGGTATGCGCCGTGGGTAGCTGCGCGCATTCGACTCGCGCTGCATTTGCCGCTGCAATGCCGGCGTGCTGTCCAGGCAGTAGCGCTGGCTTAGCCCGCTGTGCCGGTGCTGGAGTTCGAGCGTGGTGTTGGTGATCGGGGTGATTGCATTCATCAGTGCATCCTCGTGTCGCGCGGATAGCGCGTTATCTGACGACGCTGCCGGCACGTGCCTCATGCAGCGAACGACCAGCCAACTCAGGCGGCTCCAGGTTGCTGCTATCGGCTACCGGGCAACGTCACCTGCAAGGCCATGACCCGCTCAATGGATGCGCAAGGCATCAGCCGCGATCCTGGGGCTGCATGGCTTGACGCAAGCTCAAAGGCCGCATGTCAGTCCAGGCCGACTCGATATAGGCCAGGCACTCTTCCTTGCTGCCCTGCTTGCCGGCCGCGCGCCAGCCTTGCGGTATTGCCTTGTAATCCGGCCAGAGGGAATACTGCTCCTCGTCGTTGACTACAACCAAAAATCGCGTGTCAGGACTGTCCAGACTCATGTTCCACTCCGTTTCCACTGAAGGTGCGAGTGCTCGTAGGCTTTGCATACGAGCGGCCGTAGGATAATACAGTTAATAACAATTATCATTAGGTATTGGCATGACGCCTTTACACGCCCTGCTGTCACAGGCGCCCGCTGCCACAGACAGAGTTCGCCTGCATGCCCCAGGTTTGTTTATACTGATCGCCACCAGTGATAACGAGTCTCAACAGCAAGCGACTGACTATGCCTCGATCCACAACCTCCCTGAAAACGTATTGCGCAATGCCGCCTGACGGTGACACTGGGCCGCGAGGATGATCGCCAGCCTCGCCCCGCTGTTCAGCGGCCCGCTGGCGGACTATGGGGAAAACCTGCAACTGGCCGGTGATCAACAGCCGGCAATTGCCGGCTCGCAGCTGTTTCAGCCGGACTATTTCGCCGAGTTCATTGGTGAACTGGCAGCCCGCCATGGCAGCGACGATTTCATGGTGCTGACCTCTATCTGGTCGAAATGGTATTTCTGCTTCATAGCACCCGCCGTGGCGGCCAGCTTGCTCTTGCAGCGCGAGTTGCCTATCGCCCTGAGCGATGTCGGCGTCACCCTCTCGGCAGCGGGAAAGCCGCTTGGCCTGCACCTGCCCCATGAAGGCAGCGTTCTGCCACCCTGCACGCCCTTCGCGCGCTTCGACGCCTTGATCGAGCGGCATCTGAAACCGGTGATCGAGGTAATGGCCAGCGTCTCGAAAGCCTCGCCACGACTGTTCTGGAGCAACGCCGGCAACCTCTTCGAATTCGCCACTACCCAAGTCGAACTGCATCGATTGGCAACGTCCGATTGCGCAGCCCCGGCCAGAACCGTGCTGGAAAGCCGCCTGCGCCCCGACGGCCGGCGCAACCCGCTGTTCGCCCCGGTGTACTACAAGGACGTCGGCGCTGACGAGCCGCAGCGGTTACGCCGTATTTGCTGCATTCGCTACCGCCTGCCCGGCATCGGCTATTGCAGCAGTTGCCCACTCGACCGCGACAAAACACCCGAATAAGCCGCTCCAAGCGGCTACCTGACCAACTGGAAAGGGTTCTCGCTGCTGTGGTCATAGTCCACCAACTGGCCGTAATCAAGCCGGTAGATGCGATCGGCCACGTCGAAGTAGCGATCATCGTGAGTGATGGCGATGACCGTTTTCCCGGCCGCCTGCAACTCGGGCAGCAGCTCGTGGTAGAACACATGGCGGAACACCGGATCCTGGTCCGCCGCCCATTCGTCGAGCAGCAGCACCTCGCGACCCTCCATCATCAGCAACAGCAGGGCCAGGCGCTTGCGCTGCCCCTGTGAAAGGGCCGTGGTGGACAGGCGTCCATCGACGAACTGCACCTTGTGCGCCAGCCCCAGGCGTTGCAGATAGTGATCGACCCGCTCCTCCAGACCATCGAGCTGGCCGTTCTCACCGAGCACATCGGCGAACAGATAGAAGTCGGCGAAGATCGCCGCGAAATGCTCGCGGTGCCGCTCGCTGTTCGAGACATCCAGTGTCACGCCATTGAGCGCGACCGTACCCTCGCTGGGCTGGTAGAGCCCGGTCAGCAATTTGGCCAGGGTCGACTTGCCGCTGCCATTGCCTCCGACGATAAAGATCAGTTCGCCACGGCGAACGTGCAGATCGATGGGGCCCAGCTGGAAGGCGAATTCGTCGCTCTGCCCGGGGTAGCGGTATTGCACGTTGCTCAGGCGCAACTCACGGAAAGGCTCGGCGGCCTTGGGCGGCATGGTGAAGTGCACCGTCTCGCCCAGGGCCAGGTCATCGATGGCCTGCAAGGCCACATGGCCGCGGATCACCGCCGGGACGGCATCGAGGATCATCGAGATCGGTGTACGCAGGAACATGATCGCCAACACGTAGCCCACCACCACCTCCTGGCTCAGCAGCCCGAGGCCCTGACCGAGGAAGAACAGCGTACCGATCAGCACGAACACCAGCAGCGACGTCCAGTTCAGGTTGATCGCCCACAGGGTATCGGCGCGTACCGAGGCCTGCAGCGAGGCCTGCGCGATCGGCTCCAGGCGCTGGTTGTACAACATCTGCCGACGCTCCCGGCTCAAGGCCAGTTCGCAGCGGCCGTTGATAGTCGCCTCGAACTGCTCGGTCAACCGGTCGTCTTGCTGTCGCACCTGCTGCATCAGGCGCTTGACCTTGCGCCCGAGCAGCACGTCGAGCAGCACGCCGAAGGCGATCACCACCAGGGTCAGGGCGAAAAAGGGCAGGCTCAGCCAGGCCATGTAAGCCAGGCCAACCAGCAGCAGCAAGCCGTTGTACAGCGAGATCGGCAATTGCTTGAAGGCCGTGGCCACGGTGGTCACGTCCTTGGTCAGCGCGTTGAAAATGCGCGAGCTGCCCAGTCGCTCGATGCGCTCCAGGGCGGTGCCCAGCACCTTGCCCACCAGGCGCAGGCGCAACTGATAGACCAGGCGATGGCCAATCTGCACCAGCAGCCACTGGGCCAGGGTGCCGCTGACGAACAGCAACAACAGCAGGCCGGCGAACAGCGCCAGCGCCTGGCTCAGGTCATCCAGCCCCTGCTCCAGGCTGCGGTTGATATAGCCGATCAGGCCAATGCTGCTGGCCGCACTCAAGGCACTGCACAGCACCGCCAGGAAAATGCGCCAGCGCGCATCATGCAGCAGTTCCTTCAATAACATCATCAGTTCGACACCTTCTCGGCTGGGTGTTGCGGCGCAATGCTTGGCGCCAGCAAGGACAACAGATCCGTACTCAGGCGCGGCTCGGCAACGATCGCATGATGGCCGACATCCAGGCTCCGATAATGCAGCACCTTGCGCGTGTGCGCCTGCCAGGGTGTACGCAGATCACCGTGGGCATTGCTGCGCCACAACCAGATGGGCACGTCGACCACCGGTAAGGCCTGTTCGTACAGGCGCGTCTTGATCGCCCGGTAGCGCACCATCACGGCCTGCAACTCGGCATCAGCGCCGTGGGATTGCAGATGCTCACGCACCTCGGCGTCGGCCAGCATGCGGGTCACGCCCTCGGCATAATCGCAATCGGCCAGTTGCCGGGCCAGACGCTCGCGCAACGTATCGCCAAGCGGCCGCGAACGGGTGCGACACAGGAACACCAGGTCGGCGAGCAACTGGCCACCCTCGTCGCCGTCGCCTGCAAGGCTGCGCTGCGGATCATGATCCACCGTGGCCAAGGCCTTGACGGTGAAGCCGGCTGATTGCAGGTGCGCAATCAACAAGAGCGCCAGGCGCGAAGCCAGGCACCAGCCCAGCACCACCAGCGGCCGCTGCTTGAGCGACTCAGGAATGCTCTGCACATAGCGCTGCAGCAGGCTGTCCAGACCCTTGCTTTCCCACCCCTCGTCAAATGCCGCCAGGCCATAAACGGCCTGGGTTTCGCCAAGGTGCTCCACCAACGGTCGGTAGTCTTTCAGGTGGCCCTCCGCGCCATGGACCAGGAGCAAGGCAGGCGCCTCACCGGTCACATCGTTCAGCACCTGCCAGCCCTCGCTACTCGCGTCCTGATCAAGGCTCTGCACCAGTTCGCGCACGGTCTGCCGTTCGAACAGCAGATTAGTTGGCGGATTGCGCCCCAGTTGCTCGCGAATCAGTGCCACCACCTTGATTGCCGCCAGGGAATGCCCGCCCGTGGCGAAGAAGTTGTCGGTCACGCCGAGATCCTCGACACCCAGCACGCGGCACCAGATTTCCAGCACGGCGCTTTCCAGTTCGCCGACCGGGGCTACCCGCGCACCTTGCAGGCGCTGCCGGGCACGCTCCAGCAGCGCCTGGCGATCGAGTTTGCCATTGCTGCTCAGCGGCAGGGCTTTCAGGGCGAAGATGCCGGCGGGCAGCATGTAGTCCGGCAGTTGTTGGGCCAAATCGTCGCGCAGCAGGTTCGCGGCCCTGCCCTGCCCTGGCTCCTCCACAACGAAGGCCAACAGGCGTTCACCATCCAGCAGCACCGCCGCCTGCTGCACACCCGGCAGGCCGCGCAACGCCTGTTCGACCTCCGCCAACTCCAGACGAAAACCGCGAATCTTCACCTGTTGATCATTGCGCCCGAGAATGCGCAAGGCGCCATCGGCCTGGCGCAACGCCAGATCACCGGTGCGATACAGGCGCGCGCCGGACCGCAGGTCTTGGCCGAATGCCGAACTGCCGACATCCCCCAGGTAGCCGCGGCCGACACTGGCACCGGCCACGCACAACTCGCCCGCCTGCCCGGAAGGCACGGCGCGCTGTTGTTCATCGAGCAGATAGATGCGGTTGTTGCCGAGCACCTGGTTCAAGGCCGTGCCGCTTACCCCCTGCTCGCTGTCGATGGTCCGCCAGAGCACGCCGACCGTGGTTTCGCTCGGCCCGTAGTGGTTGTACAGGCGGCAACCAGACCCTGCCTGTGCCAGCCGCGCCAGCAGGCTCTCGCCCACCGCTTCGCCGCCAAGCACCAGCACCTGACGCGGCAGTACACCCTCCGGCGGATGCTCGCCGATCAATGCCTCAAGGTGCGATGGAACGATCTTCAGCACATCCAGCGGATGCTCGCGCAGTTCCTCGGCGAAGGCCTGCGCATCGGTGACGCTGGCCTGGCTCAGCAGGTGCACGCAGCCGCCCTGCAACCAGGCCGGGTACAGCACGGTATTGCCCAGGTCGGCGAGCAGCGACGACACCAGCCCGTAGTGAGCACCTGCCGGCAGATCCAGCGCGTGAGTGATCTGGCTCGCGTAGTGGCGTAGCTGCCCCTGCTCGATCTGCACGCCCTTGGGCTTGCCGCTGGTGCCCGAGGTGTAGAGCACATAGGCCAGGTGCTGCGGCGCGCTGGTCACCGGCGCAGCGAGTGGTGCAGCGCTGCTGGCCTTCGACCAGGCCAGGCTGGGCACGTCGCAGACCAGGCTCGACTCATCCAGGTGCAGCACAACAGCAGGCTTGGCATCCTCGAGAATGCTGGCCAGGCGCAGCGGTGGCAGCGCCGGGTCCAGCGGCAGATAGGCCGCGCCCGCCTTGAAGCAGGCCAGCATGGCGACCAGCATCTGCGCGCCACGCGGCAGCAGCAGCGCCACCACCTGGTCAGGGCCAGCGCCGGCCTGCTGCAAGCTGCCGGCCACCCGTTCGCTCAGCTCATCCACGTCGGCATAGGACAACAGCTGCCGGCCATCGCGCAGCGCCGGGCTGCGCGGCTGGTGGCGCGCATGGGCACGGAATCGATCGACGATATCGACGTCCGCCGGCAGTTCCTCGCCAGTCACTGTGGGCTGCGCCTCCTCCGTCAGCAAGGCATCCAGGCCGTCCAGCGGCGCTTGCGGCGCCTGCAGCAGTTGGCCGATCCAATGCACGTAACGGCGCAGCAAGAGCTGCATCTGCTCACGGCGATACAACCCGGTGTCGTACACCAGCGCCAACTGGCCCTGGCCGGATTCATCCAGCAGCCAGTGCAGTTGCAGTTCCACCGGTGTGTCGAAGGACAAGGCCTGCAAAGCCTGTACCTCGGCCAGATGCTGCACGCGCAGCCCGGCCTGGTAGCTGGCGCGCCACTCCGGCAGCAGCTCGGCCTGGCCGAGGTACTCCTGCCAGAGCACGGCGCTTTCCAGTTGCCGGGCCAGTTGCCGGGCCAGGCTGACCCAACTGGCATGCTCGGACACATGCACCTGCATGGGCAGCGTTTGCTCGAACAGCCCGTAGGCGCCCTGCAGTTCCTCATAGTCGTCACGCGGGTCGTGCTGCAGGCCCAACTGCGCATGACGCTGACCGTTCAGGCGGCCGAGCAAGGCGCCCCAGGCTGCCAGGGCGAGAGGCTCGATGGCCAACCCCTCGCCCCCGGCCAGTGCCTGCACGGCACTGCACAGTGCAGGTTCGAGCGCCTGCTGCACGCAGCCACGGGCACCGCTGGCCATGCCATAGCGTTCGATCAGGCGCAGCCCCGGCACCTCCTGCAGGGCCAGGTTGCGCCAGAACTGCACGCCCTGCTCGGCGTCCTCGTCCAGTTGCAGGCCGGCGATCCACTCGGCGTAGTCGCTGTACTGCATCGGCTCGGCCTCCAGTGCCGCGCGCTGCCCCAGCAACTCACGGCGCAGTTGCTCAAGGCTGTGCAGATCCAGGGAGCAGGCCGGCAGCGCCAGCCATAGCTGCTCGTCGCGCCACCAGGCCAGCAGGTCGGGCTGCTGCGCCTGGCACTGGGCCTGGGCGTCGCGCTGCCAGGCCGTCGCATCGGTGCCGGCACCCGCCTGGTGCCAGTCCAGGCGCAACTCGTCCGGCTCGGCCACGCGCTGGCGCAGGCCAGTGGCGCCGAGCGGGCGCTGATAACGCAGGCGTAGCGCATCGTGTTGGCCCAGGGTGTCACGCAGACGCTGTTCGACCCGCTCCGGCGCAACGCCGGCGAGCGTCATGCGCACCCAGCGGTACGCCTGCGGGCTGGCCTCGGCCAATTGCTTCTGGGCCGGGGAAAGAGGCAGGCCAAGATCCATCATGGTGTCATCTCCAGAGCGTTTTCCTCAGCCGTAGCCGGTGCGGCCGCGACCTGATCGCGGCGATAGATGTCGCCCATGGCGACGACGATGCGCCGCTCACCCTCGAAGGGGTCGCGGGCATGGGCGGCGAGCATGTTGTCGAGCATCACCACATCGCCGCGCTGCCAGTCGAAGCGCACCGCACAACGCTCGTAAGCGGCATTGATCGCCTCGATGGCAGCCTCTTCCAGTTCGCTGCCATCACCGTAGAACACCTGCCGGGGCATGACGCTATCGCGCCCCTTGAGGAATTGCTCACGGATATCGGCATCGAGAAACGCCGGATGGTAGAGCTGGATCTGGTTGAAGAAGCTGGCATCGCCGGTCAGCGGGTGGAGGATCACCGCCGGACATACCTGGCGCGTGTGCAATTGGTTGGCGCCGCGCCACTCGAACTCAATCCCGCCCTCATGACAGATGCGCTCGGCCTCGGCACGCTCCTCCGTCTGGAAGAAGTGCTGCCAACTGACATCCAGGCTGGCGCTGAAATTGCGCACGTACATCAGTTGCTTGCGACGCAGCTTGACCTGCAGCCAGGCCGGCAGCTCGCGGTACACCTCACGGCTGTCGACGATGGGCGTGGCCCCGCCGCTGGTGGCCGGCGTCTCGCAATAGAACCACTGCCGGCGCGGCCAGCGATGCTGGTGAGCGCTCTCGTTGTGGAACATGATCATGCGGTCCTTCGGATAGGGCGTGGACTTGTAGATCTTGTTGCCGCCCTCCTTCTTCGGCAGATCGCCGTACTCGCCGTACAGCTGCGGGCACAACGCCTGGCAGAACTGCTCGAAGTCCGCCGGGGTCGGCAGATCGAAACCACGGAAGAGAATCCCGCCGTGCTCGCGCAGCCAGACTTCCACCTGCTCGCGATGGTTCTCGGCCCACACGGCGGGGGCCAGCTCGCGCTCGCGCAGTTGCACCAGCAGGGGGAAGCTGGAGCCGGCACGCAGCGGCCGGGTTTCGATCGGTGTGGCCGCGGCAGCCGGGCCATTCTGGCGCAGCTTGCCGAGCTTGCTCATCTTGCGTTGCAGCGGGTTGTCCGTGGTGGTGGACATGGCAGCGGCTCCCTTGGAAGGCAGAGGTAAGGCATCGATGGGGCTGTCCGGCGCACCCAGCGCAGCATCGAGCAGCGCCAGGAAGCTGTCGCGCAAACGCTCGATGGTGGCTGGGCGGAACAGGCTGGTGCGGTACACCCAGCGCAGGCTGAGGGCATCGCCGTCGGCAGCGGCGAACAGCGCCATATCGAACTTGGAGTGTTGTTGTTCACGGCTCAGCGGCGTGACCTCGAGGTTGCCGAGGCGGCGCGGCTGACGCGGCGTGTTGTCCAGCACGAAAAGGGTCTGCAGCAATGGATGCTGGTTGGCCACACGCGGCAGGTCGAGACATTCCACCACCTGCTCGAACGGTGTGTCCTGCCAGGCGAAGGCATCCAGGCAGACATCGCGCACCAATACCGCCTGCTCACGGAAGCTCAGCTCCGGTTGCAGGCGAATGCGCAACGCCAGCAGGTTGACGAAGAAGCCGATCAGCGCCTCGGTAGCCGGGTGTTCGCGGTTGGCCACGTCGGTGCCGATGACCAGGTCGCGGCCCTGGGTTTCGCGCTGCAGCACGGCGGCATAGACGGTCAGCAGCAACATGAACAGCGACAAGCCGCTGTCACGCTGCAAGGCCTCCAGGCGTGCCAGCGTCGCCGCCGGCAACTGGAAGTCCAAGGCCGCGCCACCGCCGCTATCGCGCTCGCCGCGTGGGAAGTCGAACGGCAACGGCACCTGGCTCGGTACGCCGGCCAGGGTACGTTGCCAGAACTGCTGGCCCTGGCGCTGACGGGCGCGCAGCGCCGCTGAAACCTGCCAGGCGGCATAGTCGACGTACTGGATCGCCAGTTCTCGCTCCACGGGCAGCCGGCCCTGGCTGTAGGCCTCGTAGCCTTCAACCAGCTCACCGATCAGCACCGAGCCGGACCAGCCGTCGGAGGCGATATGGTGCAGCACCAGTTGCAGCACATGTTCCTGCTCGCCCAGGCGATACAGCACCGCGCGCAGCGGCGCCTCAACGCTCAGGTCGAACGGTCGCGTGGCCATCTCATGTTCAGCCTGCGCCCACTGCGCCTGGCTCAGGGTCGCCAGTTGCAGCGTCAACGCAGAATCCGCCTGGATGCGCTGGCGCGCCTCGCCCTGCTGCTGATGGTAGGTGGTGCGCAGGATCGCATGGCGTCGTATCACACGCTGCAAGGCCCGCTGCAACGCCTGGGTATCGAGGGCGCCGCGCAGGCGCACGTTGCTGCTCATGTTGAAGCTGCTGTCGCTCGGCTGCAGTTGCTGCATCAGCCAGGCCCGTTGCTGCGCAGGCGACAGCGGCTGGTCGATGTGCTGATCGACCCGCGCGATGCTCAATCCAGCCGGGTCGATGGCGGTGGCCTGGGTTTCCACGCGCGCCGCCAGCTCCGTCAGCGAAGGCGTCTCGAACAGCCAGCGCAGCGGCACCTCGAAGCCCTGCTCGCGCAGCCGCGAACGCACCTGCGCGGCCATCAGCGAGTGCCCGCCGAGCTGGAAGAAATGCCCATCGAGCGGCACCTGCTCGAGCTGCAGCACCTGGCCCCAGATCTCGCTCAGCAGGGCCTCGCTGGCGCTCATCGGCCGCTGCGCGCTGCCGGCTGCCGCCTGCTGCTGGTTGCGCAACTGCGGCAATTGCTGGCGATCCACCTTGCCGTTGCTGTTGAGCGGCAATGCCGGCAGCGCTTGCAGGTGAGTTGGCAGCATATACACCGGCAGACGTGCCTGCAGATGTTCACGCAGCTCGTCTGCGCTCGGCTCGCCAGCCAGACTGGCAACCCAGAACGCGGCCAGGTGCTCACCCTGCACCGCCACCACCGCCTGGGCGACCCCCGGGTGACCGAGCAGCGCCGCCTCGATCTCGCCCAGCTCGATGCGGAAGCCGCGCAGCTTTATCT
>NZ_CVTX01000068.1:0-14246 GCF_900005715.1 Pseudomonas sp. 34 E 7 | reverse complement strand
CGGTGCAGATCGAAGACTCGATCCGCCGGGCGATCCACACCTACGGCCCCTCACGGGTTGGCGTTGTGCTGGGCACCAGCACGTCGGGCATCGACGAGGCCAGTCGCGGCATTGCCCACTACCTGCGCGATAACGCCTTTCCCGGCGACTACGACTACCAACAGCAGGAGCTCAGCGCACCGGCGAATTTCCTCGCCGACTGGCTGCAATTGAGCGGCCCGGCCTATGTGATTTCCACCGCCTGCACCTCCAGCGCCCGTGCGTTGATGAGTGCCCGGCGCCTGCTCGACCTGGGCCTGTGCGATGCGGTGATCTGCGGGGGCGTCGACAGCTTGTGCAGGCTGACGCTGAACGGCTTTACCGCACTGGAAGCGGTGTCTGCCGAGCGCTGCAATCCGTTTTCGGTGAACCGCAACGGCATCAATATCGGCGAAGCGGCGGTGGTGTTCCTGATGAGCCGTGAGCCGGCACCGGTCGCCCTGCTGGGCAGCGGCGCCAGCAGCGACGCCCACCATATCTCCGCACCCGAGCCCACCGGCAAAGGCGCGTTGCAGGCCATGCGCACGGCCCTGGCCCAGGCGAAACTCGCGCCCGAGCAGATCGGCTATCTGAACCTGCACGGCACCGCCACCCAGCACAACGACGCCATGGAAAGCCTGGCGGTCGCCAGTCTGTTTCCGGGCGGGGTGGCCTGTTCGTCGACCAAACCCATGAGCGGCCACACCCTCGGCGCGGCGGGTGCACTGGAAGCGGCGTTCTGCTGGTTGAGCCTGACGCACGGGCGAGTCCCTCCCCATGTGTGGGACGGTCACGTCGACCCGGCGCTGCCCGCCTTGCAGTGGGCACACCAGGGCGACACCTTGAAAAAACCTTATTTGATGAGCAACTCGTTTGCCTTTGGCGGCAACAACGTCAGCCTGATTATTGGAGAGGCCCCATGATCGCTTGGCCACTCGCCGAACTGCTGCCCCATGCAGGCGACATGATCCTGATCGACCAGGTGCTGTCGTTCGATGAAGAGCAGGTGCACACCCGTCTCACCGTCAAGCCCGGCGGCCTGTTCAGCCAGGCTGACGGCAGCCTGCCGGCCTGGGTCGGTATAGAGCTGATGGCGCAGAGCGTCGCGGCCTATGCCGGGTGCCGCGCGCGCCAGCAAGGCCGCGCGGTGGAACTGGGCTTCCTGCTGGGCACGCGAAAATTCGAGTGCAACGTGGCGCACTTTCCCGCCGGCGCCGAGCTGACGATCCACGGCCTGCGCTCGCTGGAGGACGACAATGGCATGGGGGTGTTCGAATGCCACCTCACCGGCGACGGCATCCAGGCCAGCGCACGCTTGAACGTATTTCGACCGCCCCAGGCGGCCACCTATTTAGATGAATCGAAGGACGAAACGCCATGACTGAATCCGTACTGGTCACCGGCTCCAGCCGTGGCATCGGCCGCGCCATTGCCCTGCGCCTGGCCCAGGCCGGGCATGACCTCGTGCTGCATTGCCGCAATGGCCGCGCCGAAGCCGACGCGGTACACGCCGAAATCGAAGCCCTGGGCCGCCAGGCGCGGGTGCTGCAATTCGATGTCGCCGATCGCGCGGCGTGCAAGGAAATCCTGGAGGCCGACGTCGAGCAACATGGCGCCTATTACGGCGTGGTGCTCAATGCAGGCCTGACCCGCGACGGCGCGTTCCCGGCGCTCTCGGAAGACGACTGGGACGTGGTGATGCGCACCAACCTCGACGGGTTCTACAACGTGCTGCACCCGGTGATGATGCCGATGATCCGTCGTCGCGCCGCCGGGCGCATCGTGTGCATCACCTCGGTGTCCGGGCTGATCGGCAACCGCGGCCAGGTCAACTACAGCGCCTCCAAGGCGGGCTTGATCGGCGCAGCCAAGGCGCTGGCCATCGAGCTGGGCAAGCGCAAGATCACCGTCAACTGTGTGGCACCGGGTTTGATCGACACCGCCATGCTGGACGAACACGTGCCGGTCGAAGAGCTGATGAAAATGATCCCGGCGCAGCGCATGGGCACTCCGGAAGAAGTGGCCGGTGCGGTGAATTTCCTGATGTCCGCCGAGGCAGGCTATATCACGCGCCAAGTGTTGGCCGTGAATGGGGGCCTGTGCTGATGAAACGCGTTGTCGTCACCGGCATGGCCGGCATGACCTCCCTGGGCAGCGACTGGGACACCATCGCCGCCAACTTTCGCGCCAACCGCAGCGGCATCCGGCGCATGGATGAATGGGACCGCTTCACCGAATTGAACACGCGCCTGGCCGGGCCGATTGACGATTTCGCCGTCCCCGCGCACTGGACCCGCAAGCAGCTGCGCAGCATGGGCCGCGTCTCGCGCCTGGCGGTCTGGGCGGCGGAGCAGGCGCTGCAGGACGCCGGCTTGCTTGGCGACCCGTCGATCAAGGACGGGCGCATGGGCGTGGCCTGTGGCTCGTCCACCGGCAGCACCGATGAGATCAAGGCGTTCGGCAACATGCTGCTGAACTCGGTGGCCGAGGGCCTGAATGCCAATTCCTATGTGCGCATGATGCCGCACACCACGGCGGCGAATATCAGCATCTTCTTTGGCCTGACCGGGCGCCTGATCCCCACCTCCAGCGCCTGCACCAGCGGCAGCCAGGGCATCGGTTATGCCTACGAGGCCATCAAGTTCGGCCGTCTGCCGTTGATGCTCGCCGGCGGCGCCGAAGAGCTGTGCCCCACCGAGGCCATGGTGTTCGACGCGCTCTACGCCACCAGCCTGAAAAACGACGCGCCGCAAACCAGCCCGCGCCCCTACGACAGCGGCCGCGATGGCCTGGTGATCGGCGAAGGCGGCGGCATGCTGGTGCTCGAAGAACTGGAACACGCGCTGGCGCGGGGTGCGCATATCCATGCCGAGATCGTCGGTTTCGGCAGCAATGCCGACGGCCAGCACACCACCCGCCCGGAACAGAAAACCATGCGCCGCGCCATGGAGCTGGCACTGGAAGACGCCGGGCTTGAACCGTCCGCCATCGGCTATGTCAATGGTCACGGCACCGCGACCGACCAGGGCGACATCGCCGAGACCCTGGCCACCAGCAGCCTGTTCGGCAGCCGCATGCCCATCAGTTCGCAGAAGAGTTTCCTGGGCCACACCCTGGGCGCGTGCGGGGCGCTGGAGTCGTGGTTCAGCATCGAGATGATGAACCGCGACCAGTACGTGCACACCTTCAACCTGGACTCGGTCGACCCGCAATGCGGTGAGCTGGATTACCTGCAAGGTGGCTTTCGCCAGATGCACAACGACTACGTGATGAACAATAACTTTGCCTTCGGCGGCGTCAACACCTCGCTGATCTTTCGCCGCTGGTCCTGACTTTTTAATCGATTGGAGAAAACGGAATGTCTTCCCTGCTACGCGCCACCCTGATCGCCCTGGCCCTGTTGACCACCGCCGGTTGCACCAGTAAACCGGTGCTCAACACCCAGCACGAGCTGCCGGCCACGCCCCAGCTCAGCGAAGAGAAAATGAAACAGGTGATCGTCGCCGCCCTGCAAAAACGCGAGTGGACGGTACAACGCCTGAGCCCGCAGTTGGTGCAGGCCGACATCACCGTGCGCGGCCAGTTCTATGCCGCCATCGACATCCGCTACACCCGCAACAGCTACGCCATCAGCTACCGCGACAGCCGCGAACTGGGCTACAAGGACGGCAAGATCCATCGCAACTACAACCGTTGGGTGAGCATGCTGGATCGGGACATTCTGGCGGGGCTGCGCTCGGCGGGGATGCAGTAACCCAGAAACGCCCTTGGATCGTTCCCACGCTCCGCGTGGTAACGCCGCCTGGGACGCTCTGCGTCCCGCCGCGAGTGCATGGCTCCAGCCTTCACCTGGGTGACGCGGAGCGTCACGGGATGCATTACCACGCGGAGCGTGGGAACGATCGGGTGTGAACATACCTACGCCACCGCCCTACGCGTCAACAATTCCACAAACGCCCTTGCCATCGGCGTCTGCGCACCCTTGCGCTGCACCAGCCATACCGCGGTCACCGCTTCCGGGTCCAGCAACGTGCGATACACCACGCCGTCGATCCGTATCCGTTGATAGGACGCCGGCAGCACCGATACGCCCAATCCCGCCGCCACCAGACCGATGATGGTCATCGCCTCGCCCGCCTCCTGGGCGACATGCGGGCTGAAGCCGGCGTCACGGCACAGGCTGAGCAGTTGCGCATAGAGACCGCTGCCGTAGGTGCGCGGGAAAAACACGAACGGTTCTTCTGCCAATTGCGCCAGGTGCAAGCCGCGCTCGCTGCCCTGCGCCAACGGGTGCCCGGCGTTCAGTACCGCCACCAGGGGCTCGCGCATCAGCTCGACCACACACAGTGATTCGGGCAACGGCAAAGGCCGCATCAGCCCGACCTGGATCGATTCATCCACCAGCGACTCGGCCACCTCGGTGCTGCTCATTTCCTGCAGGCTCAAGTGCACGGCTGGAAAGGCTTGGCGAAACGCAAAGATCGCCTGCGGGATGCTGGCGTTGAATGGTGCCGACGAGGTGAATCCGATTTTCAGCTCTCCCAGCTCTCCCATCTGCGCCCGTCGCGCGACGTCCGCCGCTTTATCCACCTGCGTCAGCACCAGGCGCGCCTCGTGCAGAAACAGGCGTCCCGCTTCGCTCAGCTCGACCCGACGATTGGTCCGCTCAAACAACCGCGCCCCCACCTTTTGCTCCAATGCCTGGATCTGCTGGCTCAGTGGCGGTTGCGAGATGCCCAGCACCTGCGCGGCGCGGCCAAAATGCAGCTCTTCGGCGACGGCGATGAAGTACCGCAGATGACGTAATTCCATGCACACCTCATTAGGTCGTAGAACCTATCAAACAGGTCGAACAATATATTGGAAAGAATCATTAGCCAGCTATATTCTTTTTCCCATTGTCAGTCCTGGCAGACTTTCCTCCCCGAGGTCCCCCGTGAATCCTGCTGTTGCTCCGCTTGCCCAACACACCCCGCCTTCAGCCCTTGATGACGTGGTGGCGCAGCTCAACGACGAGTACATCGAAAAAGGCACGCCGATGTTCATGCGCACGGTGCTGGCGCTGTTCTCCGGCGGGTTTGCCACCTTTGCCCTGTTGTATTGCGTACAGCCGATGATGCCGGCGCTGTCTCACGAGTTTTCCATCAATGCCGCGCAGAGCAGCCTGATTTTGTCGGTCGCCACGGCGATGCTTGCCTTCGGCCTGCTGATCACCGGGCCGATTTCCGACAGGCTGGGACGCAAACCGGTGATGGTCGCCGCGCTGTTCTGTGCAGCGCTGGCAACCATCGCCAGCGGCTTGATGCCGAGCTGGGAGGGTATCCTGCTCATGCGTGCGCTGGTGGGCTTGTCCTTGAGTGGCCTGGCCGCCGTGGCCATGACCTACCTGAGCGAAGAGATCCACCCGCAGCACATCGGCCTGGCCATGGGCCTGTACATCGGCGGCAATGCGATTGGTGGCATGAGCGGGCGGCTGATCATCGGTGTGTTGATCGACTTCGTCAGTTGGCACACCGCCATGCTGATCATCGGCGGCCTGGCGCTGATCGCCGCCACGGTGTTCTGGAAAATCCTCCCAGAGTCGCGCAACTTCCGCGCCAGCAGCCTCAAGCCGCGTAACCTGCTCGATGGCTTCGTGATGCACTTCAAGGACGCGGGCCTGCCGTGGTTGTTCCTGGAAGCGTTCCTGCTGATGGGCGCGTTTGTGACCCTGTTCAACTACATCGGCTATCGCCTGCTGTCCGACCCGTATGACCTCAGCCAGGCCGTGGTCGGCCTGCTGTCGCTGGTGTATCTGTCAGGCATCTACAGCTCGGCGAAAATCGGCTCGCTGGCCGACCGCCTGGGGCGCCGTCGCGTGCTGTGGGCCACCATTGTGCTGATGCTCGCCGGCATGGCCCTGACGCTGTTCACCCCGCTGTGGCTGGTGGTGCCGGGCATGCTGATCTTTACCTTCGGCTTCTTCGGCGCCCATTCGGTAGCCAGCAGCTGGATCGGGCGGCGTGCGGTGAAGGCCAAGGGACAGGCGTCGTCGCTGTATCTGTTTTGCTATTACGCAGGGTCAAGCATTGCCGGGACGGCGGGCGGGTTCTTCTGGCACTTGGGCGGATGGAACGGGATTGGCGGGTTTATCGTCGCGCTGCTGATTGGCGCGTTGCTGGTGGCGTTGAAGCTGGCGAAGTTGCCGCCGTTGGGGCAGGTCTGAAGATTTCTGGCTTTTAATGTGGGAGGGGGCTTGCCCCCTCCCACATTTTTGCTCTGTGTTTTTATTCGTGGTATTGCGCCGACAGTTCATGCACCGCGCGCAGGAAGGCACCCGCGTGCTCCGGGTTCACTTCCGGGGTGATGCCATGGCCGAGGTTGAACACGTGACCGGTGCCCTTGCCGTAGCTGGCAAGGATGCGGCCGACTTCGGTGCGGATCGCTTCCGGCTTGGCGTACAGCACGGTGGGGTCCATGTTGCCTTGCAGCGCAACCTGGCCGCCAACGCGACGGCGGGCTTCGCCGATATCGCAGGTCCAATCCAGGCCCAATGCATCGGCGCCCGCATCGGCGATGCTTTCCAGCCACAACCCGCCGCCCTTGGTGAACAGGATCACCGGCACCTTGCGGCCTTCGTGTTCGCGGATCAGGCCGCTGACGATCTTGCGCATGTAGGCCAGGGAGAACTCCTGGTAGGCCGCCGCCGAGAGGTTGCCGCCCCAGGTGTCAAAGATCTGCACCGCTTGCGCGCCGGCCATGATCTGGCCATTGAGGTACGCGGTGACCGACTGCGCGAGCTTGTCCAGCAGCAGGTGCATGGCGTGCGGGTTGTCGTAGAGCATGGCCTTGGTCTTGCGGAAGTCTTTCGACGAGCCGCCTTCGACCATGTAGGTGGCCAGGGTCCAGGGGCTGCCGGAGAAGCCGATCAGCGGCACGCGGCCGTTAAGCTCGCGGCGGATGGTGCTCACGGCGTCCATCACGTAGCCGAGGTCTTTGTGCGGGTCCGGGATCGGCAGGGCTTCGATATCGGCCAGGGTGCTGACGACCTTCCTGAAGCGCGGGCCTTCACCCGTCTCGAAGTACAGGCCTTGGCCCATGGCGTCGGGGATGGTGAGGATATCGGAAAAGAGAATGGCCGCGTCCAGTTGTGGGTAGCGGTCCAGCGGCTGCATCGTGACTTCGCAGGCGAACGCAGGATTCATGCACAGGCTCATGAAGTCGCCGGCGTGGGCGCGACTGGCGCGGTATTCCGGCAGGTAGCGACCGGCCTGGCGCATCATCCACACGGGCGTGACGTCTACGGGTTGCTTGAGCAGGGCACGAAGGAAACGGTCGTTCTTGAGGGCAGTCATGTCGGCATCCGCAAAAAAAGTGCGGGCATTTTCTCAGAGCGCGACGCAAAAGGCACGGTATGTGCCGTGCCTTTTGTCTATCGGGTCAATTTGTCGCGGACTTGAAAGCGCTGCAAAACAACTGTGGGAGGGGGCTTGCCCCCGATGGCGGTGGGTCAGTCAGTGAATCTGGTGACTGATGCAGCGCTATCGGGGGCAAGCCCCCTCCCACAGTTTGATCCCATTTCAACCTGGGATCGGGGTCAGACCTGCAGGTAGTCCAGGATGCCTTCGGCGGCGTTGCGGCCTTCGAAGATCGCCGTTACCACCAAATCAGAGCCGCGCACCATGTCGCCACCGGCGAAGATTTTCGGGTTGCTGGTCTGGTGCTTGTACTGGCCCTGCTCCGGGGCGACGACGCGGCCCTGGCTGTCGGTCTGGATCGCGAACTGCTCGAACCACGGCGCCGGGCTTGGGCGGAAACCGAAGGCGATGACCACGGCGTCGGCCGGGATGATCTCTTCGGAACCCGGGATCGGTTCGGGGCTGCGACGGCCACGGGCATCCGGTTCGCCAAGACGGGTCTCGACCACCTTCACACCTTCGACGCGGTCTTCACCGACGATGGCGATCGGCTGGCGGTTATAGAGGAATCTCACACCTTCTTCCTTGGCGTTCTTCACCTCTTTGCGCGAACCGGGCATGTTGGCTTCGTCACGACGATAAGCACAGGTCACCGACTTGGCGCCCTGGCGGATCGAGGTGCGGTTGCAGTCCATCGCGGTGTCGCCACCGCCGAGCACTACGACCTTCTTGCCTTTCATGTCGACGAAATCTTCCGGCGACTTTTCAAAGCCCAGGTTGCGGTTGACGTTGGCGATCAGGAAATCCAGCGCGTCGTACACGCCCGGCAAATCCTCACCGGCAAAGCCGCCCTTCATGTAGGTGTAGGTGCCCATGCCCATGAACACGGCGTCGTATTCGGCGAGCAGTTGCTCCATGGTGATGTCTTTGCCGATCTCGGTGTTCAGGCGGAACTCGATGCCCATGCCGGTGAAGACTTCGCGACGATTGCTCAACACGGTCTTTTCCAGCTTGAACTCGGGGATGCCGAAGGTCAGCAGGCCGCCGATTTCCGGGTTCTTGTCGAACACCACCGGGGTCACGCCGCCACGTACCAGCACGTCGGCACAGCCCAGGCCCGCCGGGCCCGCGCCGATGATGGCGACACGCTTGCCGGTCGGCTTGACCTTGGACATGTCCGGGCGCCAGCCCATGGCGAACGCAGTGTCGGTGATGTACTTCTCCACCGAACCGATGGTCACCGCGCCGAAGCCGTCGTTGAGGGTGCACGCACCCTCGCACAGACGATCCTGGGGACAAACCCTGCCGCAGACTTCCGGCAGGGTGTTGGTCTGGTGCGACAGCTCGGCGGCGGCGAGGATGTTGCCCTCGGCGACCAATTTCAGCCAGTTGGGAATGAAGTTGTGCACCGGGCACTTCCATTCGCAATACGGGTTACCGCACCCCAGGCAGCGGTGGGCCTGGTCGGCCGAGTGCTGGGGTTTGAAGGGCTCGTAGATCTCCACGAACTCTTTCTTGCGTTGACGCAACAGTTTCTTCTTCGGATCTTTGCGCCCGACATCGATGAACTGGAAGTCGTTATTCAGACGTTCAGCCATGTTAAAACCTCATCAAACTCTTCAGGCGCATATCACTGCGGGTTGGCACGGATGCTGGAAAGCAACGATTTCAGGTTGGCAGCCTTGGGCTTGACCAGCCAGAAACGACGCAGGTAATCATCGAGGTTTTCGGCGAGGTTACGACCCCATTCGCTGCCGGTCTCCTCGACATACTCGTCCAGCACGTGCTGCAAGTGGTTCCGGTAGGATTCCATGGCTTCGCCGCTGATCCGCTGGATCTCGACCAACTCGTGGTTGACCTTGTCGACGAAGGTGTTGTCCTGGTCGAGCACGTAGGCGAAACCGCCGGTCATGCCCGAGCCGAAGTTGTAACCGGTCTTGCCCAGTACCGCGACAAAGCCCCCGGTCATGTACTCGCAGCAGTGATCGCCGGTGCCTTCCACAACCGTGTGGGCCCCGGAGTTACGCACGGCGAAACGCTCACCGGCGGTACCGGCGGCGAACAACTTGCCACCGGTGGCGCCGTACAGGCAGGTGTTGCCGATGATGGCACTGTCCTGACTCTTGTAGACGCTGCCTTTAGGCGGAACGATCACCAGCTTGCCGCCGGTCATGCCCTTGCCCACGTAGTCGTTGGCGTCGCCTTCCAGGTACATATGCAGGCCGCCGGCGTTCCACACGCCGAAGCTCTGCCCCGCAGTGCCCTTGAAGCGGAAGGTGATCGGCGCTTTCGCCATGCCCTGGTTGCCGTGCTTGCGCGCGATTTCACCGGAGATGCGCGCGCCGATGGAACGGTCGCAGTTGCAGATATCCAGGGCGAATTCGCCACCACTGGCGTCGTTGATCGAGGAGCCGGCCATTTCGACCATTTTCTCGGCCAACAGGCCTTTGTCGAACGGAGGGTTGCGGTCCACCTGGCAGAATTGTGGCTTGTCGGCCGGGATGTGATCGCTGCCCAACAGCGGCGTCAGGTCCAAATGCTGTTGCTTGGCGGTCTGGCCTTTGAGCACTTCGAGCAGGTCGGTACGCCCGATCAGTTCTTCCAGCGAGCGCACGCCGAGCTTGGCCAGCCACTCACGGGTTTCTTCGGCGACGTAGGTGAAGAAATTCACCACCATGTCGACGGTGCCGATGTAGTGGTCCTTGCGCAGCTTTTCGTTCTGAGTGGCGACGCCGGTGGCGCAGTTGTTCAGGTGGCAGATGCGCAGGTATTTGCAGCCCAGGGCAATCATCGGCGCAGTACCGAAGCCGAAGCTTTCGGCGCCGAGGATTGCGGCCTTGATCACGTCGAGGCCGGTTTTCAGGCCGCCGTCGGTCTGTACCCGCACTTTGCCGCGCAGGTCGTTGCCGCGCAGGGTCTGGTGGGTTTCGGCCAGCCCCAGCTCCCACGGCGCACCGGCGTACTTGATCGAGGTCAACGGCGAAGCACCGGTGCCGCCGTCGTAGCCGGAAATGGTGATCAGGTCGGCATAGGCCTTGGCCACACCGGCGGCGATGGTGCCGACCCCGGCTTCCGCCACCAGTTTCACCGAGACCAGCGCCTGCGGGTTGACTTGTTTCAAGTCGAAAATCAGCTGCGACAAGTCTTCGATCGAGTAGATGTCGTGGTGCGGCGGCGGCGAAATCAGCGTCACACCCGGCACTGCATAGCGCAGCTTGGCGATCAGGCCGTTGACCTTGCCGCCCGGCAGTTGACCACCCTCCCCCGGCTTGGCGCCCTGGGCCACCTTGATCTGCAGCACTTCGGCGTTGACCAGGTATTCCGGGGTCACACCGAACCGGCCGGTGGCCACCTGCTTGATTTTCGAGCTTTTGAGCGTGCCGTAGCGCGCCGGGTCTTCACCGCCTTCGCCGGAGTTGGAACGCGCACCCAGGCGGTTCATGGCTTCGGCCAGGGCTTCGTGGGCCTCGGGCGACAAGGCGCCCAGGGAAATACCGGCGGAGTCGAAGCGCTTGAGGATAGATTCCAGCGGCTCGACTTCGGCGATGTCCATCGGCGTGTCCAGGGTCTTCACCTTGAACAGGTCGCGGATCATCGACACCGGGCGGTTATCCACCAGGCTCGTGTACTGCTTGAACTTGGCGTAGTCGCCCTGTTGCACGGCGGCTTGCAGGGTGCTGACCACATCCGGGTTGTAGGCGTGGTATTCGCCACCGTGCACGAACTTGAGCAGGCCGCCTTGCTGGATCGGCTTGCGCGCGCTCCAAGCTTCAGCCGCCAGAGCTTTCTGTTCGGCTTCGATATCGACGAAACGCGCCCCCTTGATACGGCTCGGCACGCCACGGAAGCTCAACTCACAGACTTCTTCGGAAAGGCCGATGGCTTCGAACAACTGGGCGCCGCGATACGAGGTGACGGTGGAGATGCCCATCTTCGACAGGATCTTCAGCAGGCCTTTGGTGATGCCCTTGCGGTAGTTCTTGAACACCTCGTAGAGGTCGCCCAGCACTTCACCGGTACGGATCAGGTCGCCCAGCACTTCGTACGCAAGGAACGGATAAACCGCCGACGCGCCGAAACCGATCAACACCGCGAAATGGTGCGGGTCGCGGGCAGTGGCGGTTTCGACGAGGATGTTGGAGTCGCAGCGCAGGCCTTTCTCGGTCAGGCGGTGATGCACAGCGCCGGTGGCCAGGGATGCGTGGATCGGCAACTTGCCCGGCGCGATATGCCGGTCGGTCAGCACGATCTGGGTACGACCGGCGCGCACGGCTTCTTCGGCCTGGTCGGCGACGTTGCGCACAGCGGCTTCAAGGCCGAGGCTCTCGTCGTAGTTCAGGTCGATGATCTGGCGGTCGAAGCCTGGACGTTCCAGGGTCATCAGCGAGCGCCACTTGGCCGGGGAAACCACCGGCGAGCTGAGGATCACACGGGAAGCGTGCTCCGGCGATTCCTGGAAAATGTTGCGCTCGGCACCGAGGCACACTTCCAGCGACATCACGATGGCTTCGCGCAGCGGGTCGATCGGTGGGTTGGTCACCTGGGCGAATTGCTGGCGGAAGTAGTCGTACGGCGTGCGCACGCGCTGGGACAGCACGGCCATTGGCGTGTCGTCGCCCATGGAGCCGACGGCCTCGTAGCCTTGCTCGCCGAGCGGGCGCAGCACCTGGTCGCGCTCTTCGAACGTGACTTGGTACATCTTCATGTATTGCTTGAGCTGATCGACGTCGTAGAAAGCCGAACCGTGGTCGTTGTCTTCCATGGTCGCCTGGATGCGCAGGGCGTTCTTGCGCAGCCATTGCTTGTACGGGTGACGGGACTTGAGGCGGTTGTCGATGGCGTCAGTGTCGAGGATCTGCCCGGTTTCGGTGTCCACGGCGAGGATCTGGCCAGGGCCCACGCGGCCTTTGGCGATGACGTCTTCCGGCTTGTAGTCCCACACGCCGATTTCCGAGGCCAGGGTGATAAAGCCGTTGGTGGTAGTCACCCAACGCGCCGGGCGCAGACCGTTACGGTCGAGCAGGCACACCGCGTAGCGGCCGTCGGTCATGACCACGCCGGCCGGGCCGTCCCACGGCTCCATGTGCATCGAGTTGTATTCGTAGAACGCCCGCAGGTCCGGGTCCATGGTCTCGACGTTCTGCCACGCAGGCGGAATGATCATGCGCACGCCACGGAACAGGTCGATGCCGCCGGTGACCATCAACTCAAGCATGTTGTCCATGCTCGAGGAGTCCGAACCCACGCGGTTGACCAGCGGGCCGAGCTCTTCGAGGTCCATCAGATCGTTGGCGAACTTCGTGCGACGGGCCACGGCCCAGTTGCGGTTGCCGGTGATGGTGTTGATCTCGCCGTTGTGGGCGAGGAAGCGGAACGGCTGGGCCAGCGGCCATTTCGGCAAGGTGTTGGTGGAGAAGCGCTGGTGGAACACGCAGATCGCGGTTTGCAGGCGCTCGTCGCTCAGGTCCGGATAGAAGGCGGTGAGGTCCGCCGGCATCATCAGGCCTTTGTAAATGATGGTCTTGTGGGAAAAGCTGCAGATGTAGTGATCGGTGTCGGCGGCGTTGAGCACCGACGAACGACGACGCGAGGTGAACAGCTTGATCGCCATGTCCTGGTCGCTCAGGCCGTCGCCTGCGATGAACACCTGTTCGATCTGCGGCAGGCGCTCGTTGGCCAGGCGGCCGAGCACGCTGGTGTCGATCGGCACTTTGCGCCAGCCGATCAGTTGCAGGCCGGCGGCGACGATCTCGCGGTTCATGTTCTCGCGAGCAGCTTCGGCTTTGACCGGGTCCTGGTTGAAGAACACCATGCCCACCGCGTATTGCTTGGGCAGGTCGACAGCGAAATGCTCTTTGGCAACGGCGCGCAGGAACTGGTCGGGCTTTTGAATCAGCAAGCCGCAACCGTCACCGGTCTTGCCGTCGGCGTTGATCCCACCGCGGTGGGTCATGCAGGTCAGGGCCTCGATGGCCGTTTGTAAAAGGGTATGACTGGGCTCGCCCTGCATGTGGGCTATCAGGCCGAAACCGCAGTTATCCTTGAATTCATCGGGTTGGTACAGACCTGCTTTCATAGACACTTTCTCACCAGGCTGCCTCTTCTATCGAGGCAAATTTCTTTTCAATTCAACCGGTTACCTTCCACGCCGAACGTACGCCGGCTTAGCGGGGGCAAAAGGGAGGTCATTGTACACACCGACACAGACGCTCACAAATTTAGCGACGAAATGTCGCAAATCTATGTCGCATTTATGAAAGGTTTAAAGCGATATGCTGTGCTAGTCAAAACTTTTTTAATTCTGACCGCTACGACTCAAAAGCTACCGTGACGCAGACACCACAAAGCGCGCGGCCTTCAGGGCTGCACGCTGTTGTCGTTTTTTTTGAGGTGCTGGGAGGGCGGCCTGGGTAAGGCCGCCGGATCTTCAGCGAGTTGTCGCGAGTTCTTGTTGAACGCTGGCGACAGTTCGAGGCCAAGGTTTACCAGCCTGAACCTTCGCTGGCAAGGCTTTGATGGCAGAATCGGCTGCGGCGCGGCTCGGGAAGCTGCCGTAGGTGATCACGTAGAGAGGCTTGCCGTTGAGCACTTTCTTGAAATAACGGTACTGGCCGCCCTGCTCTTTGACGAACGCCTGGGCGTTGGCCTCGGAGCTGGTGCCGAGGATCTGCACCACGAAGTTGCCGGTGGGCTGGCTGCTGTACCAACTGCTGCCGGCGGCACCGGCCTTGGCGACGGTGGCGGCAGGTTTTTCAGCAGGCTTGGCCGCTGGCGCCGGAGCCGGAGCTGGTTTGGCAACCGGTGCAGGCTTGGCCGTGGCCACCGTCGGCG
>NZ_CVTX01000046.1:0-8505 GCF_900005715.1 Pseudomonas sp. 34 E 7 | reverse complement strand
TGGGCGCTTCGGGCTCGGGCAAGTCCACCCTGGCCCGGGTGCTGGTGGGGGTATGGCCGACCCTGGCCGGCACCGTGCGCCTGGACGGCGCCGATATTCACCGCTGGGACCGCAATGACCTTGGCCCCCATATCGGCTACCTGCCCCAGGACATCGAACTGTTCAGCGGCAGCATCGCCGACAACATCGCGCGCTTTCGCGAAGCCGACCCGGAACAGGTAGTGAAGGCGGCGCAACAGGCCGGCGTGCATGAATTGATCCTGCGCCTGCCCCAGGGCTACGACACCGTACTGGGCGACAACGGCGGCGGCCTGTCCGGCGGGCAGAAGCAACGCGTGGCCCTGGCGCGCGCCTTGTACGGCGGGCCGCGCCTGATCGTGCTGGATGAGCCCAACTCCAACCTCGACACCGTCGGCGAAGCGGCACTGGCCAGCGCCATCATGCAGATGAAGGCCCAGGGCAGCAGCGTGGTGCTGGTGACGCACCGTTCCTCCGCCTTGGCCCAGGCCGACAAGTTGCTGGTGCTCAGCGAAGGCCAGCTGCAGGCGTTCGGACCGAGCCAGGACGTGCTGCGCGCGTTGTCCGGCCAGCACGAGGCACCGAGGGAAAAAACCGGCGGTAGGAGCGAGCTGGCTCGCGAAAGTCGTCAACGATGACGCGCTCCGATTGGATACCCACAGTGCCTGTGCGCTTTTCGCGAGCAAGCTCGCTCCTACACGTTTTGCGTCAAGCAGTAAGGATACGTGCATGATTTACGAACAACACGACGCGCGCTTCTTCGTGCGCATGGGCTGGCTGCTGACCGTGGTCGGCGCCGGCGGGTTTTTCCTCTGGGCCAGCCTGGCGCCGCTGGATCAAGGCATTCCGGTGCAGGGCACGGTGGTGGTGTCGGGCAAGCGCAAGGCCGTGCAGACCCTCAGCCCCGGCGTGGTCAGCCGGATTCTGGTGCGCGAAGGCGAGGCGGTGAAACAAGGCCAGCCGCTGTTTCGCCTTGACCAGACCCAGCACCAGGCCGACGTACAATCGCTGCAAGCCCAGTACCGTATGGCCTGGGCCAGCGCCGCACGCTGGCAGAGTGAACGTGACAACTTGCCCGGCGTCAGCTTCCCCGCGCAACTGAGCGACAACCCCGACCCGGCCCTGGCGCTGGTACTTGAAGGCCAGCGCCAACTGTTCAGCAGCCGGCGCGAAGCCTTTGCCCGTGAGCAGGCCGGCATTCGGGCGAGCATCGACGGCGCCACGTCGCAGTTGGGCGGCATGCGCCGTGCCCGCAGCGACCTGACTGCCCAGGCGCAATCCCTGCGTGACCAGCTGAGCAGTCTGCAACCGCTGGCCGACAACGGCTACATCCCGCGTAACCGCCTGATGGACTACCAGCGCCAGTTGTCCCAGGTGCAGCAGGACCTGGCGCAGAACGCCGGCGAGAGTGGCCGCATCGAGCAGGGTATTGTCGAGTCGCGCCTCAAATTGCAGCAGCACAGCGAGGAATACCAGAAGGAAGTGCGCAGCCAATTGGCCGACGCGCAGCTGCGCAGCCTGACCCTGGAGCAGCAACTCACCTCCGCCGGGTTCGACCTGCAGCACAGCGAAATCAACGCGCCGGCCGATGGCATCGCGGTCAACCTCGGCGTACACACCGAGGGCGCCGTGGTGCGGGCGGGGGAAACGTTGCTGGAGATCGTGCCGCAAGGCACGCGCCTGGAGGTGGAAGGGCATTTGCCGGTGCACTTGGTGGACAAGGTCGGCACGCACTTGCCGGTGGACATCCTCTTCACCGCCTTCAACCAGAGCCGCACCCCGCGCGTGCCGGGGGAGGTGAGCCTGATTTCCGCCGACCAGATGCTCGATGAAAAGACTGGTGCGCCTTATTACGTGCTGCGCACCACCGTCAGCGAGGCGGCGCTGGAAACACTCCACGGCCTGGTGATAAAGCCGGGCATGCCCGCCGAGATGTTCGTGCGCACCGGCGAGCGCTCGTTGCTCAACTATCTGTTCAAGCCGCTGCTGGACCGCGCCGGCTCCGCGTTGACCGAGGAATGAACATGAAGCCTGTGTTCATCGCCTTGCTGTTCACTTGCGCCAGTGCCCACGCCGCCATGGGTCCGTTCGATGTGTACGAGCAGGCCCTGCGCAACGACCCGGTGTTCCTCGGTGCGATCAAGGAGCGCGACGCCGGCCTGGAAAACCGCACCATCGGCCGCGCCGGCCTGTTGCCGAGGCTGTCTTACAACTACAACAAGGGCCGCAATAATTCCGAAGCGCACCTGCCCGACGGCCGTGGCGGCAGCTATCGCGACGACCGCAACTACAACAGCTACGGTTCCACCTTCAGCCTGCAACAGCCGCTGTTCGACTACGAAGCCTACGCCAACTACCGCAAGGGCGTGGCCCAGGCGCTGTTCGCCGACGAGAGCTTTCGCGACAAGAGCCAGGCCCTGCTGGTGCGGGTGTTGAGCTATTACACCCAGGCGTTGTTCGCCCAGGACCAGATCGACATCGCCCGCGCCAAGAAGAAAGCGTTCGAGCAGCAGTTCCAGCAGAACGAACACTTGTTCAAGGCGGGCGAGGGCACGCGCACGGACATCCTGGAAGCTGAATCGCGCTATGAACTGGCCACCGCCGAAGAGATCCAGGCCCTGGATGAGCAGGATGCTTCCCTGCGCGAACTGGGCGCGCTGATCGGTGTGCAAAGCGTCAACATCGACGACCTCGCACCGCTGAACCAGAGCTTCGCCGCGTTCAGCCTGAGCCCGGCCAACTATGCCACCTGGCACGAACTGGCATTGACCAACAACCCGGTGCTGGCCTCGCAGCGCCAGTCCCTGGAAGTGGCGCGCTATGAAGTGGAGCGCAACCGCGCCGGGCATTTGCCGAAAATTACCGCCTACGCCAGTTCGCGCAAGCAGGAATCGGACAGCGGCAACACCTACAACCAGCGCTACGACACCAACACCATCGGCGTCGAAGTCAGCCTGCCGCTGTATGCCGGCGGCGCTATTTCGGCCTCCACGCGCCAGGCCAGCCGCGCCATGGAGCAGGCCGAGTACGAACTGGAAGGCAAGACCCGCGAAACCCTGATCGAACTGCGCCGCCAGTTCAGTGCGTGCCTGTCGGGGGTGAGCAAGCTGCGCGCCTATCAGAAGGCCCTGGCCTCCGCCGAGGCACTGGTGGTGTCGACCAAGCAAAGCATCCTCGGCGGCGAGCGGGTCAACCTTGATGCGTTGAACGCCGAGCAACAGCTCTACAGCACCCGCCGCGACCTGGCCCAGGCGCGGTACGACTACCTGATGGCCTGGACCAAATTGCATTACTACGCGGGCAACCTGCGCGACACCGACCTGGCCAAGGTGGACGAAGCCTTCGGCCCGGAGAGAACGCGGTAGGGGCAAGACATAACAATAAAACAGGAGTGTACGGATGATCACCGATTCACCACGGTTCAAACCCTTCACCGCAGGCTCATTGCTGCTGTTGTCCGTTGCGGCGCAGGCGCAATACACCGAGATCGGCCAAGCGGGTAACCCCGCCAGTTGGCGTTCCGCCGAATACCAGAGCGATTGGGGCCTGGGGCGCATGAAGGCCGATGAAGCCTATGCCGCCGGAATCAGCGGCAAGGGCGTGAAAATCGGCGCGCTGGATTCGGGGTTCGATGCCAATCACCCCGAAGCGTCCAAAGAGCGCTTCCACCCGGTCACCGCCAGCGGCACGTACGTCGATGGCAGTACCTTCAGCACCACGGGCGCGCTCAACCCGAACAACGACTCCCACGGTACCCACGTCACCGGCACCATGGGCGCGGCGCGCGACGGCGTGGGCATGCATGGGGTGGCGTACAACGCACAGGTGTATGTCGGCAACACCAACGCCAACGACAGCTTCCTGTTCGGCCCGACCCCGGACCCCAAGTATTTCAAGACGGTGTACAGCGCCCTGGTGGACTCCGGCGTGCGCGCCATCAACAACAGCTGGGGCAGCCAACCCAAGGACGTCAGCTACCAGACCCTCGGTGACCTGCACGCGGCCTACGCCCAGCACTACAACCGCGGTACCTGGCTGGACGCGGCGGCGGATGTGGCCAAGGCCGGCGTGATCAACGTGTTCAGCGCCGGCAACAGCGGCTATGCGAATGCCAGCGTGCGCTCGGCGCTGCCGTACTTCCAGCCGGAACTGGAAGGTCACTGGCTGGCGGTGTCGGGGCTGGATAAGGCCAACAACCAGAAGTACAACAAGTGCGGCATCGCCAAATACTGGTGCATCTCCACTCCGGGTGCGCTGATCAACAGCACCATCCCGGACGGCGGTTATGGGGTCAAATCCGGCACCTCGATGTCCGCGCCCCATGCCACCGGCGCCCTGGCGCTGGTGATGGAGCGCTATCCCTACATGACCAACGAACAGGCGCTGCAGGTACTGTTGACCACCGCCACGCAACTGGACGGCTCAATCACCCAGGCCCCCAACGCCATCGTCGGCTGGGGCGTGCCGGACCTGGGCCGGGCGATGCACGGGCCGGGGCAGTTGCTCGGCGCGATGAACGTGAACCTCGCGGCCGGGCAGGGCGATGTGTGGAGTAACAGCATCTCCGACCAGGCCTTGCTCCAGCGCCAGGCCGAAGACCGCGCCGAGCACAGCGCCTGGCAGCAAACCCTGCTCGACAAGGGCTGGCAGAACGGCCTGAGCGCCAGCGCCAGCCAGCAGGACCAGACCGACTACGCCGTGGGCAGCGCGCGTGATCAGGCAGCGGCGAACCGCGTGTACCAAGGCAGCCTGATCAAATCCGGCGCGGGCAGCCTGGTACTCAGCGGCGACAGCACCTATCGCGGTCCAACCCTGGTCAACGGCGGCCTGCTGGCGGTGAACGGCGCGTTGACCTCGGCCGTAACGGTCAATGACAGCGGCACCCTCGGCGGCTCCGGGCGGATCGGTGCGCTGTCGGTCAACAGCGGCGGGCGCGTGGCGCCGGGTAACTCGGTGGGCACCTTGCAGGTGGCCGGGGATGTGAACCTGGGCGCAGGCTCCACCTATGCAGTTGAACTCACCCCCACCCGTAGCGACCGCATCGTCGCCGGCGGCAAGGCCGTGCTGGGGGGCGGTACGGTCACCCTGGCCCTGGAAAACAGCCCGACATTATTAAGCCAGAGCCAGGCCCAGAGCCTGATCGGCCGGCAATACTCGATTCTCGAGGCGGCCGGCGGTATCCAGGGCCAGTTCGGCCAGGTGCTGCCGAACTATCTGTTCCTCGGCGGCACGCTGGATTACGCCGCCAACGGCGTGCAACTGGCGGTGGGGCGCAATGACGCCAGCTTCGCCAGCGTCGCCGCCACCCGCAACCAGCGCGCCGTCGCCACGGCCGCCGAGCAGTTGGGGGCCGGCAACCCGGTGTACGAAAGCCTGCTGCAGTCGGACTCCATAGCCACCGCGCAACAGGGCTTGCAGCAACTGTCCGGTGAGATCTACCCGGCCGTGGGCGCGATGTTGATCAACGACAGCCGCCAGTTGCGCGACGCGGTGGGCGAGCGCCTGCGCCATGTGCCGGTGGCCGGTGAACGCAACCTGTGGTTCAAGGCCCTGGGCGCCTGGGGCAAGTCGGATGCGCGCAGTGAAACGGCGGGTTCCACCACCTCCCTCGGCGGTTTGCTGGCGGGTGTCGACGGCGCACTGGACGAACAGACCCGCGTCGGTGTGGTCGCCGGCTACAGCGACAGCTCATTGAACATGGGCGGCGGCACCCATTCCTCGGCGTCCATCGACAGCTACCACTTCGGTGCCTATGCCGGGCGTGAGCTGGGCGACTGGCGCCTGAGTGTCGGCGGTGCCTACAGCTGGCATCGTGGCGATGTGAAGCGCGACCTGCAATACGGCGAGGTCAGCGGCAAGCAAAAGACCAAACTGGAGGCGCGCACCGCCCAGCTGTTCACCGAAGCGGCGTACCGCATTCACCTGCAACCGCTGGCACTGGAACCCTTCGCCAACCTGGCCTACGTGCACCTGGACAGCGATTCGTTCCACGAAAAAGGCGCAGCGGCGGCCCTGGAGCGCGGCAATGACCGACGTGATGCGGTGCTCGGCACCCTCGGCGTGCGCGCACTGAAAACCCTGGCGTTGAACGACCATCAACAACTGGAACTGTCCGGCTCGCTGGGCTGGCAGCACAGCCTGACGGCGGTGGAATCCGAGGAACACCTGGCGTTTGTCGCCGGCGGGCCGTCCTTTGCCGTGCGCAGCGCACCGTTGCTGCGCGACGCCGCGTTGGTAGGGCTGCAGGCGAGCCTGGCGCTGAGCCCGTCGACACGGGTCAACCTGGATTACAACGGCCAATTGGGCGGGCGCGAGAAAACCCAGGGCGTGGGGCTGAGCCTGAACTGGCAGTTCTAAAGGCACGCCACAGAACAAATGTGGGAGGGGGCTTGCCCCCGATGAGGGTGGGTCAGCCGGTACATCCGGCGACTGACACTCCGCTATCGGGGGCAAGCCCCCTCCCACAGGGAAAGTGATTCACCTACTGGCAATAAGAAAACTAAGGAAGGTCACCGTGAAAAAACGCAAGTCAGGGTTCACCATTGCCCTCCACACAGGGCCGGGCTATCCGCTCAAGGCGTTGAGCCGCGTGCCATACGGCGCGTTGCTGTGCTGCCTGGCCAGCGGCCTCGCAAGCATGCAAACCGCCCAGGCCGCACCCTATGTGGAAACCGGCAAGCCGGGCGATGCCGCCAGTTGGCGCAGCAACGAGTTCAAGGCCGACTGGGGCCTGGGCGCCGTGCACGCCGACACCGCGTATGCCGCCGGCTACACCGGCAAGGGCGTCAAGCTGGGTATCTTCGACCAGCCGGTGTACGCCCAGCATCCGGAATTCGCCAGCCCGGGCAAAGTGGTGACGATCGTCACCGAGGGCATCCGCCAGTACACCGACCCGTACATCCCGGTGAAGGCCGGTGATGCGTTTCGCTATGACGGCACGCCGTCCCTGGGCTCCAACGGCAAGCTGGGCAACCACGGCACCCATGTCGGCGGCATTGCGGCGGGTAACCGCGACGGCGGGCCGATGCATGGCGTGGCGTTCAACGCGCAAATCATCAGCGCCGAAAACGGCGACCCCGGCCCGGAAGATGGGATCATCCTGGGCAACGATGGCGCGGTGTACAAAGCCGGTTGGGACGCGCTGGTCGCCAGCGGCGCGCGCATTATCAACAACAGCTGGGGCATCGGCATCGGCGATCAGTACGCCAAGGGCGGGCGCGATCCGGCGTTCCCCAACTTCACGGTCAATGAAGCCCAGGCGCAGTTCAACAACATCCGGCCGATCCTCGGCACGATTGCCGGTGGTGCCTATCAAGGTGCGATCGACGCGGCCCGCAGCGGTGTACTGACCATCTTTGCCGCCGGTAACGACTACAACCGCAACAACCCGGATGCGATCTCGGGCCTGGCGTATTTCGTGCCGCAGATTGCGCCGAACTGGCTATCGGTGGCGGCCCTGCAGCAGAACCCGGACACCACGAGCGCCAACCCCTACGTGATCAGCACCTTCTCCTCGCGCTGTGGCTATGCGGCGAGTTTCTGCGTAGCGGCGCCGGGTACGAAGATTTTCAGTTCGATCATCAACGGCACCAACCTGGACAACCTCACCAACGACTACGCCAACTTCAACGGCACCTCCATGGCCGCGCCCCATGTGGCCGGCAGTGCGGCGGTGCTGATGGAGCGCTTCCCGTACATGAGTGGCGACCAGATCTCCACGCTGCTCAAGACCACCGCCACCGACCTTGGCGCGCCGGGCATCGACTCGCTGTATGGCTGGGGCATGATCAACCTGGGCAAGGCGATCAACGGCCCAGGGATGTTCGTTACCGCCGAGGATATTCCGGCCGAGTTCCGCATCGACGGCGCCTATGGCAGTGGCCAGTTCGTCGCCGACCTGCCGGGCATTGGCGCGGTGGTGGATGCCGGCAAACCGACCCAGCGCGTGTGCAACGACATCCATTGCGGGCTGGATGTGTGGAGCAATGACATCGCCGGGCATGGCGGCCTGACCAAGCAGGGCGTTGGTACCCTGGTGCTGACCGGCGCCAACACCTACAGCGGCCCGACCCTGGTCAACCAGGGCTTGCTGGCGATCAACGGCTCGCTCACCTCCGACGTGACCGTCAGCCAGAGCGGCGTGGTCGGTGGCTCGGGGCGTATCGGCTCGCTGACCGCGAGAAGCGGCGGCACTGTGGCGCCGGGCAACTCCATCGGCACGCTGAACGTAGCGGGCAATGTCACCTTCGATGCAGGCTCGACTTATGCGGTGGAATTGTCGCCCACCCGCAGCGACCGCATCGTCGCCGGCGGCACCGCCACGCTCAATGGCGGTACCGTGACCCTGGCCCTGGAAAACAGCCCGACCTTGCTCAGCGCGACCCAGGCGCAAAGCCTGATCGGTCGCCAGTACAACATCCTGCAAGCGGCGGGCGGTGTCACCGGCCGCTTCGGTGCGGTACTGCCGGACTACCTGTTCATCGGCGG
>NZ_CVTX01000021.1:0-965 GCF_900005715.1 Pseudomonas sp. 34 E 7 | reverse complement strand
GCGCCGGCTCCGTCGAGGCGGTCCATGTTGGCTTCGGTGGCGTGGCCGGCGTTGGCGCCTCTGACTACCGCTGCAACGCTGTCTTCGTTGTCGACTTCATCCCAACTCAGCATTGAAATACTCCTTCCAGATCTGTTCTGACGGTGTGTGGACCCGTCCAAAAAATAGGCGGTTTGCAGGCTTCAGGCATTGAAATACTGCGCAGAGTGTGGTCGGAAAATACCGATACTGCACACTATGTAGTGGTCTGTTCTGTTTGTGGGCACACTATATGGTGTGTAACAGGGGAGGTCAACGCGCAAGAAGATCGTCTGTACGTTAAACGACGCGTTGAAAAGATCGTGGTATAGCGACGCAACATTAAATAGAATGAATCTCATTTGAGACTCAGTCGCGCCGCGCAGGTCGCTTGCCATGAATGATGCTGTTGTACCGACCCATGCCCCCGAACCGACCGTGTCGAGCCTGTACCGCGACCATCACAGCTGGCTGGAAAGCTGGCTGCGCCGGCGTTTGGGCAATGCCTGGGACGCCGCGGACCTGAGCCAGGATACCTTCCTGCGCGTGCTTGCCAGCGCGCAGCCGATCGAGCAGATGCAGGAGCCGCGCGCCTATTTGGTGACCGTCGGCAAACGCCTGCTGGTGAATTTCCATCAGCGGCGCAGCCTCGAGCAGGCTTACCTGAATGCCCTGGCCAGCCTGCCGCAGGCCTGCGTGCCTTCGCCGGAACAACGCTGGTTGTTGCTGGAAACCTTGCACGCCCTGGACGACCTGCTTGAGGGGTTACCGGTGCAGGTGCGCCGCGCTTTTCTGTGGAGCCAACTGGAAGGCCTGGGCTATCGGGAGATCGCTGCACGCCTCAACGTCTGCGAGCGCACGGTAAAACGCTACATGGCCCAGGCCTATGAACACTGCCTGCTGGTGAACCTGTGAACCGCGACGTTGCCCGCGCCGCCGCCCAGTGG
>NZ_CVTX01000014.1:0-8744 GCF_900005715.1 Pseudomonas sp. 34 E 7 | reverse complement strand
GTAGGTCTTGATACGCCATTCGTCCATGGCGCTGGTCGTGGGCACACACTTGACGATCACATTCACCCGTACTGGGGCGGGCGCGGGCGCAGGTGTTGGTGTTGGTATGGGCGTTGGCGCAGGTGCTGGATCTGGCACCGGCACCGGTACTGGTACTACCGGTTTCTCAGCCTGCGGCGAGGCGACCGTCTGCGCGGTGCCTACTGCGATGACCAGGCTATGGCCAGAGCCGAACGGTATGACCACCGGCGTGTAGGGGCTTTCCAGGGTCTTGATCCCAACCATGACCAAAGGCCAGGTCACCCCGGGCGCGGCCAAGGCCCGGGCCGTGGCAATTTGCGGCTGATATCCAGGCGGCACGGCAACCAGTGTCGACTCGCCTTCCCCCAGTAACGCCGAGACATCGCGCCGGGCTTCCGGCGGCGGGCTGATGGCAGTGCTGCGATATTCAGCGGCCAGGCGCGCGTAGTTCTCGGGCGTGATACGCTTGAAGCTATCGATCCCCTGTTCCTCAAGTGACCGTGGCGGGCCGAAAGCCACGCGTTCGCCCGGCGTCACCTCGCGAAAATACGCTGCGGCCGGCGCGCTCAACACAAACTCGACCATCAGCCGACGCCCGTAGTTGACCACGCGCGCTTCATAGACCTTATTGACCCAGCGCAGCACGTAAATGCGACTGCCGGCGCCGGCGCTGTTGTCGATGGTGCTTGTGATGGTCTCGGCCGTTTCATGCATCACGCTGCTGCCACGCAGGTTGCCCACGCTGCGGCTGATACGGTTGACCGTCTTGTTCAGTACTTCACGGGCAAAACGGGTCTCGTCATCGCTGTTCGGACCCTGCTGCACGGTGGTCGTTACCGGCCCGCCGTTGACGATGGCCAACGTCGGCGGCCCGTAGCTGGTGGTCAGGTTGGTATAGGTTTTATTGGTGGTTTTTTCGGCGATGGTGCGGATGGTCTCGGCATGCAAATCATCGCGGGTGTCGACCGCACTGTCGTCCGACACCTGCTCATCCAGTGTCTGCGCCAGGCTGACATCCAGTTGGCGCCGGGTGCGCCGTCGGCTGATGTCTTTGCGCTCGCCGCGCATCAGGTTTTCGATGGCGGCGATTTCGCCGGGCACATAGCGCAGCAGGCGCTGACGCACCATTTGCAAGTCGCCGATGGAGCACGGCTCAATCCAGCCGCCTAAGCTTTGCGGCAGGTCCTTGGCCGAAGGCGACGCCTGCACAGGCGGGTCATTGATGGGCGGTGGCGCAAAAAAACCTTCGGGCAAAGTGATCGACGCCTGCATCAACGCATGCAGTGCCGCTGACGTGAGCGGCGGCGTACCGGGCGGCGGCGCGTAGACATAATCCAGCAGATGGGACATGACCAGCGACCCGCACAGGTGCGGCAGCAACCCTGGCTCGCTCCACGGCGCGACGACCAAGGCGAAATAACTTTCCCAGAGGCGCTCCACATCCGCGCCATAAGCGGGCGGCAGGCTCCCGCCAGAGGCCATGTTGGCCGAGATCCAGGTGCTGACGGTATAGGGATCGTAATCCGACGTGAGCACCGTCTCCTTGAGGCGCGATAACTGCGCATAAGTGCCGGTGCAGAGATCCGCCTGCGTTACAAACTGGTTCTCGTACGGCGTTACGCCATGAATAAAGCCCAGGGCCAGGCTGTCCATCTCGATTCGATTGGAGCAGGCCGAAAACTGGGCGTAAAAACTCTGGGCCGGCACGTTTTGCGGCACCACGTACGTGAGGAAACGCAGTTGTTTCTGGGCCGCACTGATAAGCGGCCATTGGCGAATGTACAAATAGGGGAAGAGCGCACTATCAAGCGCATGCGGCCTGATCGGCTCGGGCGTCGGCCTGGGTGGTTTGGGTTCTGGTTCTGGCCCTGGCCCTGGTTCCGGTTCGGGTGATGGTTGGGGGCGGTTTACCGCAAAGCGCGCCAACTCGACATGGCTGGTCTTGCCGGCTGCATCCTCGGCCCCCTGTGTCACCTCCGCCCGCAGAACCGCCACAGCGCTTTCAGTGCCCGCTTCGCGCTTCAAATGCAGCTTGCCATAGGCCAGGTAACCGCCAGCAAAGCGGATGTTGAAAGGCATCGACACGCCCGCAGCCTCGTCGGCATCGAACTCAATGACGATGACATCACCTTGCTTTGGATGATCGATCCGGCTGATGCGCACCCTGACCGCGAGCAACACGCCCGCACTCGTCTCACATTCACTGGCAAAACTGAGCGCACCCTTGGAAGTTTCCCTGTGTGCTACCGCTGCATTTTCCATAAGACATCCCAGGCGTGGATACGGATTGCGGTTCCAGCGTGCAATCTAGTTGCAGCCACTGCCATGCAATAAGTATCACCACGTAACAGGCGACCCGACGTTACCGTAACAATACTTATGGGTGATGGCCTGTTGCCCTAAAGTACCTGCGAAACAACGCCGGTCCAGGGAGTTTGTGCTTAGATTGCAGACATCACTTACACAAAAATAGGGTGTCCGATTTAACAGGGACAAGTTCACGAACGGAAGACATGCAGAAGGTAAGACCCATGTCAGACTTACTCGATTCCAGCGAATACCCTGTGGCTGCCTTTCGGGAGAACGTCACTGGTTTCAGCACCCGCACCGCGAGAAAACGCCCCATGCTCCCGGATGCCATGCCGACACCACCTTCGACCACGCTGGGTGCGCCGCCGGACAAGGCAGAAATCCGCGCTACGCTGCTACAGGTGCTGGCCAACCCCTTGTTTTGCAAGGCCCCCCGACTGAGCCGCCTGCTGCGCTTCCTGGTCGAACGGTATTTGAGCGACACGCTCCAGGACACCACCGAATATGGGATCGGCATTGATGTTTTCGACCGCGACCCGGCCTTTTACAGCACGGGAGACGACCCGATCGTGCGCGTGCAGGCCGGCCGCCTGCGGGAGAAGCTCAAAACCTATTATTCCAGGGACGCCGGCGGCGGCGGCAGTGTGGTCATTTCCATCCCGATCGGAAGCTACATGCCATTGATACGACGCGCCGATGACGCTGTGGCACGCGCACAAACACGCCACCTCCTTGCCGTTCAACCCCTGAAGAATCTCACTGACGATTTCGCCTGTACGCTGTTCGCGCCGGGATTGAACGAAGAGTTGAGCTGCCAACTGTTCAAGGAATTTGGCAACCAGGTCGTCACCTATTCTTTTGCAAAGACCAGTGACGAACAGAGCCAAGCGCCCTTCGCCAGCCACCTGCTGGAGGGTAGCGTGCGTATCGAGGGGGCGCTGATGCGCGTTTCGGTCCGTCTGATCAATGCCGCGACCGGCTCGATCGCCTGGTCCGAACAGCTGGACCGGCACACCAAGCCCTGCATCGCGTTGCAGCAGGATGTGGCCCAGACCATCTGCACCGGCCTGGAGCGCTATTTTTTCTCAACGGCTGACCGATCCACTCACCGCATCTGCCTGGCAACGGCACACCGCGGCCTGTAATGCCGTGTAAGGCGCTGTAATGGTCGCGGTGCTGCGATAGCTGTAGATACTGGCCCATACGCACGCTCAATGGCACAGGGGAAAGACCCGCATGACAATGTCCTACACGCTGACACTGCACAACAAATCCTCCATGCCGTGGATGTTTTATATCTACCCGACGTTACCCGAACAGCACCACGCTACCGTTTCGCTGGTTTGGTACGTCACCCCCTTCAACGTGGCACCGGGTGCTGAAGTCAGCCTCAACTGGACGATTGAATACGGGTTCGTGTGGCAAGCGCACGAAGTGCTCTCTGGCGGAGTCAAATTCAGCGCCGAGGGTCAGATGCCTGGCGATTTGAAGGAGCACAACACCGTCACGTTTTCCGAATTGCACCACACCCCCGTCTTCAGCAAACCTGTTGCAGGCAGCCCGACGGGCTCGATGGTCATCCACAGCGACACATCCGTGCAGGAGAAAGGATTCGTGGTGGGCATCTCCATCGACGGCAGAGATGCCTTCCTCACACCGACCGGGCCGAACCTGACCGCCTCATTCAAACTCGAGAACAACGCGCCCAAGTACTGGATCGCCGCGTGCGACGAAATTGAACTGGGCGCTGTGGTGGATATCGCCGCCAACATCAACAGTTTCGAGGTGGTTTTTCCTGACGGGGTTTATGAGCAGGCTTATAGCCTGGACACGCACAATGTCTGGGCCGCCACCACCCATCCGCCAAGTTGTTTCAAAACTTGACGCATTCGGACGCATCCACCATATTAATAGTTAGCAAACTAACTGTATGCGAACTATCCAGTGTCCCAATCCCTCGAACAACTCCAGATGAACCTCAGCAGCAGCATGGTGGTGGGCGCCCGTAACTGGCGCAAAATCTGCCAGGCCACGCTGGTGAGCTATGGCATCTCTGAAGCCTGCGCCGTGCCGCTGTTGATGATCGGCCGCCTGGGCGACGGTGTGCATCAGGTCAAAGTGGCCCAGGCTTCGGGCATGGAAAGCCCGTCGCTGGTTCGCCTGCTCGACCGGCTGTGCAGCGACGGTTATGTGTGCCGCACCGAAGACATCCATGACCGTCGCGCCAAGGCCCTGAGCCTCACCGAGCGCGGCCGTGAGCTGGTGCAGGCGGTGGAGGCGCAACTGGTGCGCCTGCGCAAGGAAGTCCTGGTGGACATCGCCGCCACCGATCTGGAAGCCGCGCTGCGCGTGCTGCGCGCCTTCGAGGCGGCCGAGGCGGTAGCGCCTTGAACGGATTCTTTACCGGTTTTCCGCCTGCTCGCGACTGGTTCTATGGGGTGCGTACCTTCGCCGCGTCGATGATCGCGCTGTACATCGCCATGCTCATGCAAATGCCGCGTCCCTATTGGGCGATGGCTACGGTGTATATCGTCTCCAGCCCGTTTGTCGGCCCCACCAGTTCCAAAGCGTTGTACCGTGCAATCGGCACCTTGATGGGCGCGGCGGCGGCGGTGTTCTTTGTGCCGATGTTCGTGCAGTCACCCTATATTCTGGTGGTGGTGATCGCCCTGTGGACGGGCACCTTGCTGTTCCTTTCCCTGCATCTGCGCACGGCCAACAGCTACGCCCTGATGCTGGCCGGCTACACCTTGCCGCTGATTGCCTTGCCAGTGGTGGACAACCCCCTGGCGGTGTGGGATGTGGCCGAGGCGCGTACCGAGGAAATCTTCCTCGGCATCGCCGTGGCGGCCGTGGTGGGGGCGATGTTCTGGCCGCGTCGCCTGATGCCGGTGTTCGATGGCTCGGTTGCCAAGTGGTTTACCGACGCCCAGGTCTACAGCCAGCGCTTTCTCACCCGCGATGTGGAGCCTGAAGCCGTCAGCGGCCTGCGCGGCGGCATGGTCGCCACGTTCAACACCCTCGAGTTGATGATCGGCCAGTTGCCCCACGAAGGCGCGCGGCCGCAGACGGTGCGCAACACCAAGGAATTGCGCGGGCGCATGATTCACCTGTTGCCGGTGATTGATGCCCTGGACGATGCGGTGTATGCCATCGAACATCGCGCGCCGCAATTTCTCGATCGGCTCACGCCGTTGCTGCAAGCCGCCAACGCCTGGCTGCAAAGCACCACCGAAACCGCGCCACTGGAACGCTGGCGCGTGCTGCGTGACAAGATCGACGCCGCGCAACCCCAGGGCGCAGCGCTCGACGACCGCCACACGCTGCTGTTCTCCAACGCCCTGTACCGCCTGGGCGAGTGGGTCGACCTGTGGCAGGACTGCCGCAGCCTGCAAGCCGCCATTCAGTGCGAAAGCCAGGACACCTGGCGCGCCGTCTACCGCCACTGGCGCCTGGGCCGGCTCACGCCATTTCTGGATCGTGGCCTGATGTTCTACTCGGCGTTTTCCACCGTCACCGCGATCATCGTCGCCTCGGTGTTGTGGATTTTGCTGGGCTGGACCGACGGCGGCAGTGCGGTGATCCTGGCGGCGGTGGCGTGCAGCTTTTTCGCCTCGATGGACGACCCCGCGCCGCAGATCTATCGGTTCTTTTTCTGGACCGCCATGTCGGTGCTGTTCGCCAGCCTCTATCTGTTCCTGGTGCTGCCCAACCTGCACGATTTCCCCATGCTGGTGCTGGCGTTCGCCGTGCCGTTCATCTGCATCGGCACCCTCACCGTGCAGCCACGGTTCTACCTGGGCATGCTGCTGACGCTGGTCAACACCTCGTCGTTCATCAGCATCCAGGGCGCCTATGACGCGGATTTCCTCAACTTTGCCAACGTCAATCTGGCCGGGCCCGTGGGCCTGCTGTTTGCCTTCGTATGGACCCTGATCGCACGGCCCTTCGGCGCCGAACTGGCGGCCAAGCGCCTGACCCGTTTCAGCTGGCGCGACATCGTCAGCCTCACCGAGCCCGCCACCCTGGCCGAACATCGGCACATGGCCGCCCAAATGCTCGACCGCCTGATGCAGCACCTGCCGCGCCTGGGCCTCACGGGCCAGGACACCGGCACCGCCCTGCGCGACTTGCGCGTGGCGCTGAACCTGCTCGATCTGCTCGCCTACTCGCCGCGCATCCTCGGCGTGCCGCGCGTGCTGCTCAACCAGGTGGTGGAAGGTGTGGGCGGTTATTTCAAGGCCTGCCTCAAGGCCGGTGAACGCTTGCCCGCGCCCAGCGGTCTGCTGATGACCCTGGACCGCACGCGCCGCGCCCTCAACGGCCAGGGCCTGCAAGACGCCGATGACACGCGCCTGCACCTGCTGCATGCCCTGGCCGGCCTGCGCCTGGCGCTGTTGCCCGGCGTGGAGTTCATTGGCGGCACGGAAATCGAAGCGCCGTTACCGGATGGAGCGCCCTTATGATCGGTGACCTGGATATCAGCGGCGTCTTCCTGCCCACGCTGCTGGTGCTGATGGGCATTACCTATGTGTTGTTTCTGGTGCTGCACGGGCTGTTGACGCGCATGCACTTCTATCGCCTGGTCTGGCACCGGGCATTGTTCAATGTGGGGCTGTACGCGCTGTTGCTGGGCGCGGTGGACTCACTCAGTCGATATCTGATGACATGAAAAAACCTTTTTTGACTATCGGCCGTGTCGTCCTGACGCTGTTGATCGTGAGCTTCGCGGTCGTCGTGGTGTGGCGCATGGTCATGTACTACATGTTTGCGCCCTGGACCCGTGATGGCCACATTCGCGCCGACATCGTGCAGATCGCCCCGGACGTGTCCGGGCTGATCCAGCGTGTCGATGTGCACGACAACCAGTTGGTGAGCAAAGGCCAGGTGCTGTTCGCCGTCGATCAGGACCGTTTCAAGCTGGCCTTGCGCCAGGCCCAGGCCGCCGTAGCCGACCGCCAGGAAACCCTGGCCCAGGCCCAGCGCGAGTACAAGCGTAACCGTGGCCTGGGCAACCTGGTGCCCAGCGAGCAACTGGAAGAAAGCCAGTCCCGCGTGGCCCGTGCCCAATCGGCCCTGGCCGAGGCGCAGGTGACGGTGGATTCGGCCCAGCTCAATCTCGACCGCTCGGTGATCCGCAGCCCAGTGGACGGCTACGTCAACGACCGCGCGCCGCGTGCCCAGGAATTCGTCACCGCCGGCCGCCCGGTGCTGTCGGTGGTGGACAGCAACTCCTTCCATATCGACGGCTATTTCGAAGAAACCAAACTGGACGGCATCCATGTCGGCATGGGCGTGGATATCCGCGTGATCGGCGACAACGCCCGCCTGCATGGTCACGTGCAGAGCATCGTCGCCGGTATCGAGGACCGCGACCGCAGCAGCGGTTCCAACCTGCTGCCCAACGTCAACCCGGCGTTCAGCTGGGTGCGCCTGGCCCAGCGGATTCCGGTGCGTATCGCCTTTGATGACGTGCCGGCGGACTTCCGCATGATCGCCGGGCGTACCGCGACCGTGTCGATCATCGACGACAAGGCCAATGCCGGAGACCAGCCATGAAGCAACTGCTGGCCACCGCTGCGTTGGGGGTGTTGCTGTCGGCCTGCCAGGCGGTAGGCCCGGACTACAAGTTGCCGGACACGGCCGCCGTCAACCGTGACGACCTGCAAGGTGCCATCGCCGGCGAGGGCAATAACGTGGTGTCGGCGCCCGTGCCTACGGACTGGTGGAAGCTGTACAAAGACCCGCGCCTGGATGAACTGGTGCGCCAGGCCATGGCCTCCAACACCGACCTGCGCGTGGCCGCGGCCAACTTGCAACGCGCGCGCTACCAGACCCAGCAGGCCGAATCCGCCGGCGGCTGGAGTGCCGGGGCCAAGGCTGAAGCGCAGCGTTTGCAGGAGTCCGGCGAAGCCTTCCTGCTGGCGGACAAAGTGCCGGTGGGCAACATCGGCAGCGTAGGCATCAGCACCTCGTATCAATTCGACCTGTTCGGCACCTTGCAGCGCGGCATCGAAAGCGCCCAGGCCAACGCCGATGCGGCCCAGGCGGCCGCTGATATCGCGCGCATTACCCTGGTGGCCGATGTGGTGCGTGCCTACACCCAGGTCTGCGCCGCCAACGAAGAGCTGGCCATCGCCAACGAGTCCCTCGACCTGCAAGCCCAAAGCACCAAGCTCACGCAACGCCTGCGCGACGCCGGCCGTGGCGATGAAACCCAGGTCACGCGCTCGCAAACCCAATACAAATCCCTGCGCGCCGATATGCCGCGCTACGAAGCGGCGCGTCAGGCCGGGTTGTTCCGTCTGTCGATGCTGCTGGCCAAGCCCCTTGATCAATTGCCGGCCGGCACCGGCAGTTGCGCCGAGCTGCCGCACATCGCCCAGCTGTTGCCGGTGGGCGACGGTGCGACG
>NZ_CVTX01000034.1:0-1747 GCF_900005715.1 Pseudomonas sp. 34 E 7 | reverse complement strand
TGGCAGCGGCGCCACCGGTGGTTTGCGGGGCCGACGCCGGGGACGGCGGCTGGTTGCTCAGGGCACCCGGCACGCCTTGCGGACCATTGCTGGCGGTGCGTTGTTCGCTGGTGGACTGCTCGCTGCGCAGGGCGGGCTGGTCCGGGTTGAATTGCTCGGATGTCGACTCTACGGCGCTGAAATCCACGTCGGCGGACACTTCAGCCTTGTAGCGGTCGTTGCCCAATACCGGTTGCAGGATGTTGTGCACGCGCTGGGTCAGCATGCTTTCCATGCGGCGGCTGTAATCGAACTGCTTGCCGGCCTGGGTCAGCGCGGAGTTTTCGGCCATGTCGGAGAGCAGGTTGCCCTTCTGGTCGACCACCGTGATCTGCGACTTGCTCAGTTCGGGAACGCTGGTGGCCACCAGGTTGATAATTGCCAGCACCTGGCCGGGCTCCAGGGAACGACCGGAAAACAGCTCGACCAGCACCGAAGCGCTGGGCTTGCGCTCGTCACGCACGAACACCGAGCTTTTCGGAATCGCCAGGTGCACACGGGCACCCTTGACGTTATTCAGGCTGGAGATGGTACGCGCCAGTTCGCCTTCCAGGCCGCGACGGTAGCGGGTGGCTTCCATGAACTGGCTGGTGCCCAGGCCCTGGTCCTTGTCGAGGATTTCAAAACCGATATTGCTGTCGGACGGCGTCACGCCGGCGGCGGCCAGTTTCATCCGCGCACGCGCCACGTCATCGGCCTTGACCAGCAGGGCGCCGGAGTTGGGCTCAACGGTGTAGGCGATGTCGGCGGCGGCGAGGGTTTCCATGATCTGCTTGGAATCCATGCCCGCCAGGCTGCCGTACAGCGGCCGGTAATCAGGTTGCTGCGACCACAACACCACGGCAAAACCAATCGCCACGCTGGCAGCCAGGCCGACCAACAGGCCCACCTGACGCAACATGGTCATTTCGGAGAGATTTTCCAGGAACGACAGGCCAAACAGCGGCGGTTTGCCGTCTGTCTTGGCGGGTACGTTGTCGATTGCTTCTGCCATGAGTTAAATCTCGCCCTTAAACCGGCATCTGCATGATGTCTTGATAAGCCTGGACCAGCTTGTTACGCACTTGGGTCAAGGCCTGGAAGGACACACTGGCCTTTTGCGAGGCGACCATCACATCGGTGAGGTCCACGCCGCTTTTACCGATCTCGAACGCCGTCGACAACTGGCTGGACGCCTGCTGGGTATCACTGACTTTATTGATTGCCTGACCGAGCATGTCGGCAAAACTGCTTTGGCCCAATTCCGGCGCTGGCGCGACGGATTTCGGTTGAGCCATGGCATCCATTTGCATGGAGCGCATATCCAACATCAACCGATTGAACTCAATACCCTGGCTCATGAACTTCTCTCTCCGACGACCCGCAATTTTTTGACACTACGCAGCGGTTACCAGGGGGAGGTGCAACAAGGGTGCCAGCTTCGTTGCGACTCGTAAGAAAAGGCGACAAAGCTTGTCGACCTTGTTACTGCACGGTTTTTTTGTAGGAGCGAGGGGGACGCCTAGTTCTTGCTCGCGAAAAACGTCAACGATAACGCGTGCTTCCTGGATGTACGCGGCGTCCATGAGTGCTTCGCGAGCAAGCTCGCTCCTACAAACGGCATTGCCGCGAAGTCAGGTGGCGAACAGGTATGCTTCCACGTCCATCCCGGCGTCGCGCATCTGCGCCAGCTTGTAGCGCAGGGTGCGCGGGCTGATGCCGAGGCGCT
>NZ_CVTX01000144.1:4521-7516 GCF_900005715.1 Pseudomonas sp. 34 E 7 | reverse complement strand
GTGTCCTTGGCCGCTTTGTCGGCATCGGACGGCTTGGCAGGCAAGGGATTGCCGCTATCGGCAACCGCAGGCGTGCTGGCGGCAGGTGTCTTGTCGGCGGTTGCAGGCACCGATTTGCCCGGTGCGCTGTCGGTTTTCAGCGCCGGTTTGGCGCCCTGGTTGGCGAACACTTGAGAGAAGCCAGGGCCTTTGTCCCGTGGGTCCGCAGCCGCCACCGCAGGGGTGGCGGCAGGCGCTTGAGGCTTGGCCGCGGGGGCAGCCTGAAGGAGCGAATTGGGGGCGACTGGCATAGGTAAAGGTCTCCACTGCATGGGGGTCGGGGATGCAGTATCAGGAGATAGAGCAAGAGTCGGGCCAGGTTTGCAGCGAAGGCTCACGCACTGAAACGCTGGCGCTCCGATTCGTACATCGGCCTGACCAGCGCGAACTCATGATCAATCTGGTCAACCAATGCACCCAGATTCGAGGCAGGCTTGATGGACTCAAGCTCCAAGCGTTGACACAGGTGCGCCAACCGCACCGCGCCAAGGTTGCCACTGCTGCCCTTGAAGCTATGCGCTATGCGCCCCAGCGCCTTGGCGTCGTCGCGCGCGGTGCGCAACGCCTCGACGCGCTTTTGCGAGTCATCGAGAAAGGTATCGAGCAGCTTGGGATACTCACCTTCCATGACCTCCCGCAGACCCGACAACACGTCCGGGTCCAGATGTATATCGACCACTTGCTCGCTCCTTGATCAAGAATTGACGGATTATGCCAGAGCCTTCCAGCAAAACTCCACGCAGACGCTGCGCCCGCCATCGGACCAGCGTACGTCGCCGCTCAGTTGACGCACCAGGTTCAAGCCGCGGCCGGACAGACGGTCAGCATCCAGCGGCCGCGCCAGCACCTCGTCAACATCGAAGCCAGGCCCGCTGTCCTCGACACGCAACGTCATCTTGCCGCCTTGCGCAGTCGGGGACACCTGCACATGCACCCGGATATGGCCGCTGTTCAATTGCGCCAGCCGCTCGTTGCGCAGGCGATAATACTGCGCAAACCCTTCGGCATCGCGCTTGAGCTGTGAATCCAGGCCCAGAACGCCATGTTCGAGGGCATTGGCATACAACTCGGCCATGACCGTGTAGAGCGCCCCACTCTGCTCACGCAGGCCATGGACCTCCAACAGCAATTGCAGCAGATACGGCAACGGGTTGTAGCGCCTGAGGGTCTGCGCGCGAAACTCGAAACTCACCGACCAATTCAGCGGGCAAGACTGGCCGCTGTCGGAATACATAGGTTCGGCCACGCGCAGCGGTTGGCCGGCCAGCAAGCTGATTTCAACCATGCTGACATCGTCCCGCGCCTCACCGCGAAAGGCCGCCAGCGCCTGCTCGATATCCTCGAACAGGCGGTCGGGCTCGCGGTTGGCGGCAAACACCTGCTGCAAACGCTCGGCGCCGAACAACTGGTCATTGGCGTCGGCGGTGTCCAGCACGCCATCGGAGAGCAGGAACACCCGATCGCCCAGGGCCATGGGCCAGACTTCGGTGCTGTCATCGAATGCCTGGGCCGACAGCACGCCCAACGGCAGATGCCGCGACATCAACGGCGTGCGCTTGCCGGTGGCGACCTCATGCACATAGCCCTCGGGCATGCCGCCGTTCCACACCTCCACCACGCGCCGCTCGGTGCTCAGGCACAACAGTGTGGCGCAGCAGAACATGTCCACCGGCAGGATGCGCTTGAGCTTGGCGTTCATTTCGCGCAGGGTCTGCGTCAGCCCGTAGCCCTTGGCGGTCATGCCGTAGAACACTTCGGCCAGGGGCATGGCTCCGATGGCCGCCGGCAGGCCGTGGCCGGTGAAATCGCCGAGCAGCACGTGCATGTCGCCGGACGGCGTATAGGCCGCCAGCAGCAGGTCCCCGTTGAACAGTGCATAGGGCGATTGCAGGTAGCGGATATTCGGCGCCGCGTTGATGCAACCCGAATGCGCGACCTTGTCGAACACGGCCTTGGCGGCGCGTTGCTCATGTAACAGGTGATCATTGTGCCGGGCGATCTGGTCACGCTGCTGCAGCACCGTGGCTTGTAGCCGCCGCAGGCGGTCCATGGCGTTGATCTTGGCGGCCAGAATAAGCTGGTTGTAGGGCTTGGGCAGGAAATCGTCGCCGCCGGCGTCCAGGCACTCCGCCAGTGCGGCGCTTTCGCGCAGCGAGGTCAGGAAAATGATGGGGACCAACTGCTCGCCCGCCAATTGCTTGATCCATCGCGCGGCGAGAAAACCATCCATCACCGGCATCATCGCGTCCATCAGCACCAGCTGCGGACGCTCGCGCGCAAACACTTCAACGGCTTGCTCGCCATTGGTCGCGGTGAGCACATGGTGCCCCTGACGCCGCACGATGGTCGACAACAACAGCAAGTCGGCGGCGCTGTCTTCGGCAATCAGGATGGTCAGCGGCTCGGATAAGGGGGCCAGGACTCTCACGATATATCGAACAGCTTGTCGAAATTGGAAATGGCGAGGATTTTGCGCACGTCGTGGCTGCTGTTGCTGACCTGCACTTGAGACTCATCGCCACCAGCGTGGTCCCTGAGCAGCAGGAGCATGCCCAGGGCCGAGCTGTCCATGTAGGTGGTTTCTTTAAGATCGACCACATACAACTCGGGCACCTTGTAGTAACGCTCGTAGGCATCGCGAAATGCCTGGTGGCTGCCAAAATCGAACCGGCCCTTGATTGCGATCGTCAACTTCTTCCCGTCCAGGGATACTTCTGACTCGATTGACATGTGACTGCTTCCTTGTCATGGGTCTGTGCAACAAGGTGTAGCAGGCGAACCCGATCTGAGCAACACGGCCGTTCAAATGTGGGAGGGGGCTTGCCTCCGGGGCGACCAGGATTTTGGTGTCGATCCCGGTCCAAATGTGGGAGGGGGCTTGCCCCCGATGGCGGCCTCGGGGCTGGCCGGGATGTTGGATTGGAACGAGTACATATCCGTTTCTGCGGTAACGGCC
>NZ_CVTX01000144.1:0-4471 GCF_900005715.1 Pseudomonas sp. 34 E 7 | reverse complement strand
GCCTGCGTTCGGCCAGCGTGGTTTAACGGGGCGCCTGAGATCAAGATCAAAAGCCAGATCAAGAGCGGCTCGCTTCGCATCGTGGTTACGGTTGGGCGCTGCTGAGTTGTGTAGATACCTATGCCCCGATTGCCGAGTGTCAGTCACTGCATCTTTTGACTGACACACCACCATCGAGGGCAAGCCCCCTCCCACATTTTTTCCTGCTGCGTTGGTTAGAACGGTTCCTGGCGCGGAAGGCGCTGGGACAGTTCATCGAGCAACTTCTGCTCGCGCTTGTCTTCAATCGCCCGCGCTTCATCGATATAGCGCTGCACCAGCTTGCGCAACCCCTCGACGCGGGCAAACGCCTGTTGCCAGCTCTCGCGGGCCTTGTCGAGGTTGTTCTGGTGCCAGGCCAGGCTCTGGCGCTGTTGGCCGACGGCGGTTTCCAGCTGATTGAGAAAGCCCTGATACCCCATCAGCCACTGGCCCGACACGCCCTTGCTGCCGCGTTCGATCCACTGTTGCTGATATTCGAGGCGAAAGCGCTCAAGGTCGCCCAGTTTGCTCTCCGCCAGGCGCACCTGGCCCTGGAAATACCCCAGGCGCTGCACGGCGGTTTTTTCGGCCTTTTCGGCCATTTCCACCACCGGGGCCAGGCGCGCGGCGCGGCTGTTGGCCATGGGTTAGCCGCCCGGCGCGGGGGCGAAGATGGACTGCAGATGCGCTTCGCTTTCGCCCATGCTGATCTTGTCGTTAAGCCCCTGGCGCAGGTAAGTCACCAATTGCGGCTGCAGGGCAATGGCCAGGTCGGTCTCGCGATCGCCACCGGCCACGTAGGCGCCGACGCTGATCAGGTCGCGGCTCTGCTGGTAACGCGACCACAGTTGCTTGAAGTATTGTGCGCGGGCCATGTGTTCCGGCGTGACCACCGCCGGCATCACCCGGCTGATGGACGCTTCGATATCGATGGCCGGGTAGTGCCCCTCTTCCGCCAGGCGTCGCGACAGCACGATGTGCCCATCGAGCACGCCCCGCGCCGAGTCGGCAATCGGGTCCTGCTGGTCATCGCCTTCGGACAACACCGTGTAGAACGCGGTGATCGAGCCCCCGCCGGCCTCGGCGTTACCGGCACGCTCCACCAGCTTGGGCAGTTTGGCGAACACCGACGGCGGATAACCCTTGGTCGCGGGTGGCTCGCCGATGGCCAGGGCGATCTCGCGCTGGGCCTGGGCGAAACGGGTGAGCGAGTCCATCAGCAACAGGACATTCTTGCCCTTGTCGCGAAAATATTCGGCGATGCGCGTGCAGTACATGGCGGCGCGCAGGCGCATCAGCGGTGCGTCATCCGCCGGAGAGGCGACGACGACGGAACGCTTGAGGCCTTCTTCACCCAGGCTGTGCTCGATGAATTCCTTGACCTCACGGCCCCGCTCGCCGATCAGTCCGACCACGATGATGTCGGCCTCGGTAAAGCGCGTCATCATGCCCAGCAACACCGACTTACCCACACCGGTACCGGCGAACAGGCCCAGGCGCTGGCCGCGACCGACCGTCAATAAACCGTTGATGCTGCGAATGCCCACGTCCAGCGGCACGCTGATGGGGTTGCGGTTGAGCGGGTTGATGGTGGGGCCGTCCATCGGCACCCAGTCCTCGGCCTTCATGCCGCCCTTGCCATCCAGCGCACGCCCGGCGCCATCGAGTACACGGCCGAGCATGCTCATGCCCATCGGCAAGCGCCCGGTGTCGGCCAGGGGCACCACACGGGCACCCGGAGCGATACCGGCGAGGCTGCCCACCGGCATCAGGAAAATCTTGTTACCGGAAAAGCCCATCACTTCGGCTTCGACCTGCACCGGATGGTAGCTGTCGTCGTTGATCACCATGCAGCGGCTGCCCATGGCGGCGCGCAAGCCCTCGGCCTCAAGCGTCAGGCCGACCATGCGCAACAGGCGCCCTTCGAGGACTGGCTGGCCGGGCAACTGCGTGGCCTCGGCGTAGCTGTCCAGGCGCTTGGCGAAGCTGGTGCGATCAAGGCGCATCGGTGGCGTCCAGGTCAACGCTCAGGTCAGGCTCGGCCGGGTGCAGCGCCTGTTCATGCAACTGGTCGAACAGCTTGGCCATGATCTGGCTGATGCGGGTTTCCACCGTGGCATCGATGCGGCTGTGCTCGGTCTCGACGCGGCAACCGCCAGGCAGCAGCGCGGCGTCCTCGACGATGCGCCAGGTTTCTTCATGGCGCTCGCGCAAGGCTTTCACCTGCTCGAAATCCTGCGGGTTGATGTACAGCCGCACATTGCCCACGCCCAGGGGCAGCAGCTTGAGGGCTTCGCGCATCACGCTTTCGATCTGGCTGGAATCGAGCACCAGTTCACGCTGGATCACCTGGCGGGTGATGTGCTGCAGCAGACCGACCATGGATTTTTCCAGCTGCGAGTCTTGTTCGGCGATGGGGTCGAACAGGTTGCCCATCAAGCGCTCCAGGCTGCCCAGCTTGACGCTGAGGGCGTCTTGAGCCTCCTGACGGACCTTGAGGGTGGTGCTGCGAAAACCATCTTTTTCACCCGCCGCGAAGCCTTCGTTGTAAGCCTCCTGGCGGATGGCTTCCAATTCTTCAAGGGTCAGCGGCTGGACTTCTTCCAGCGGCACTTCTTCCATCTGCGCCGGCGCTTCCTGCACCGGTTCAGGCTCTGGCTGCGGCACGTGGGGGTCGAAGCTGGGCAACGACCAGATGTCGAACCCGCCGACATCCCGCGCGCGAATCAGATCGCTGGGCGTCTCATCTTTGTTCGACATGCGGGGCGCCTTAGATCATTTCTTCGCCGCCCTTCCCGCCGAGAACGATTTCTCCGGCTTCGGCCATACGGCGGGCAATGGTGAGGATTTCTTTCTGCGCGGTTTCCACGTCGCTGACGCGTACCGGGCCCTTGGCTTCGAGGTCGTCGCGCAGCAGTTCGGAGGCACGCTTGGACATGTTCTTGAAGATCTTCTCCTTGACGCCCTCGTCCGAGCCCTTGAGCGCCAGCACCAGCACGTCGGACGACACTTCGCGCAGCAACGCCTGGATGCCACGGTCGTCGACATCGGCCAGGTTGTTGAACACGAACATCAGGTCTTCGATCTGGCCGGACAGGGTGTCGTCAATCTCGCGGATCGAGTCCATCAGCTGGCCTTCGACCGAGCTGTCGAGGAAGTTCATGATGTCGGCCGCCCGCTTGATGCCACCCAGGGTGGTGCGCGAGGCATTCGAGTTGCCCGAGAACTGTTTCTCGAGAATCGTGTTGAGTTCCTTGAGCGCCGCCGGCTGCACGGTGTTCAGCGACGACACGCGCAGGATGATGTCCAGGCGCACTTTATGGTCGAAGTGGCCGAGCACTTCACCGGCCTGGTCCGGGTCAAGGTAGGCGACGACGATGGCCTGGATCTGCGGGTGCTCGTAGCGGATCACGTCGGCGACGGCGCGCGGCTCCATCCATTTGAGGCTGTCCAGACCGCTGGTGTTGCCGCCCAGCAGGATGCGGTCGATCAGGCCGTTGGCCTTGTCTTCGCCCAGGGCCGAGGTGAGCATTTTGCGGATGTAGCTGTCGGAGCCGACGCCCAGGCTGGTCTGGTCGCCGACGATCTCGACGAACTCGCTCATCACCTGCTCGACTTGCTCGCGGTGCACATTGCGCATCTGCGCCATGGCCACGCCCACGCGCTGGACCTCTTTGGGGCCCATGTGGCGCAGCACTTGGGCAGCGTCGGTTTCGCCCAGCGACAGCAGCAGCACGGCGGCTTTGTCGACCCGGGAAAGCTTGGCCACAGCGACTCGATCATTCATCAGCGTTAATCCACTCTTTCACGACCTGGGCCACACGGCCCGGGTCTTCTGCCACCAGACTCTTGATTGCGTTCAACTGAGCGTCATAGCCTTCGCTCGGGCTTGGCAACAGGATGCTTTGCGGGCCGCCCAGGCTGACGCGGTCGTTGGCCAACTCGCCGTCCAGGCCGCCCATGCCGCCCAACTCGACGTCGCCACCGGCCAGGGCGAGCTGTTTCTTGCTGCCACCGGTGATGTTGTTGAGCACCGGGCGCAGCACGCCGAACACCAGCACCAGGATGAACAACACCCCCAGCACTTGCTTGACGATGTCCCAGAACCACGGCTGGGTGTAGAACGCCGGGTCGGCGATCACTTCGCCGCGCTCGACGGAGAATGGCATGTTGATCACGCTGACGCTGTCGCCACGGCTGGCGTCGAAACCGACGGCGTCCTGCACCAGGCGGGTAAAGCGCGCCAATTCATCGGCGCTCCATGGCGCGCGGGTGATGGCACCGTCAGCGGCGTTGACCTTGACCTGGTCATCGACCACCACCGACACCGACAGGCGATTGATCTTGCCCTGCTGCTGCTTGGTGTGGCTGATGGAACGGTCGAGCTCGAAGTTCTTGGTGGACTGGTTACGCTTGTCCGCCGGGTAAGGCGCGAGCATCGGCTGGCCGG
>NZ_CVTX01000017.1:0-6303 GCF_900005715.1 Pseudomonas sp. 34 E 7 | reverse complement strand
CTGCTGGCGCGGGTGCGCGCCCTAAGCCCGCAGCTGCGCATCGTCAACCACTACGGGCCCAGCGAAACCACGGTGGGCGTGCTGACTCACGACGTCGAAGGTGAGGGTGACGCACCGCTCGGACGCCCCCTGGGCAACGTGCAAGTCAGCGTGCGCGGGCCGGATGGCGCAGTGCTGCCGGCTGGCGTCAGCGGCGAGTTGTATATCGAGGGCGCGACCGTGGCGCGTGGTTACCTGAGTGCCGGCGAGGCCGATCGGGCGCGCTTCGGTGCACGGGGTTACCGCACGGGTGACCGGGTACGCCTCGATCATCTGGGGCGGGTGCTCTTTCTCGGGCGCCTGGACGAGCAGGTGAAGATTCGCGGCTACCGCGTCGAGCCTTCGGAAGTGGCGGCGCAATTGCGTGCGCTGCCACAGGTCGATGACGTGCGCGTGCTCAACGCACCGACGCCCTTGACCGGCAACCGCCTGGTGGCCTTCCTGGTCGCCGGGCCGAGCGCACTGGCGGATATTCAGGCCGCGTTGCAGGCACGCCTGCCGGACTACATGCAACCGGCGCAGTGGCATTGCCTGGAGGCGCTGCCACTGCTGGCCAATGGCAAGGTCGATCGCCAGGCGCTGTTGAACCTGGCCGAGCAAGCACCGCGCAATCTCGAGTCGCGTACCGAGCAGCCGTTGAGTGCACTGGAAAGCGCCTTGCTGGCGATCTGGCGTGAACTGCTGGGTCACCCGAACATCGGCCCGGACGACAACTTCTTCGCCCATGGCGGCGATTCGATTCTCGGCCTGCAGATCATTGCCCGTGCACGCCAGCAACAGATCACCCTTACCCCCAAGCAACTGTTCGCCGAGCCCAGCGTGCGGGCGCTGGCGCGGGTGGCGCAGACGCCACAGCGCGCCAGGGTCGAGCGCCTGCTGGTGATTGCCCGGGAGATTCTCGAAAAGCCCGAACTGCAAGCCGACGACAACTTCTTTGCGGTCGGTGGCGATTCGATCCTCAGCCTGCAGATCATCGCCCGTGCCAAGCAGCAGGGCCTGCAGCTCAAGCCCAAGCAGATCTTCGAGTTCCCTTCGGTCAGCGGCTGGGCCGAGCAGGCCGTGGACCTCGCCAGTGTGGTCGAGCAAGCCAAGGTCGATAGCGCCGAGCCAAGCGCCGCTTTTGCCCTGACGCCGATCCAGGCCTGGTTCTTCGACCAGCAGCAGGCCACGCCACAGTACTGGAACCAGTCCCTGTTGCTGGCCGTTCACCAGCCGCTGGAACCGGCGCGCCTGGCCCCGGCGCTGGCGAGCTTGTTGCGGCGTCACAGCAGCCTGCGGCTGATCTTCGAGCAGAGCGGGCAGGGCTGGCAGCAACGCTATCAGCCGCTGTCGGCGGCGATGGCCGACACCCTGCTGCAGGTGGTCGAACAGCCGCTGGACGACGCGCTGCTGCAGCAGTGGCAGCAGGGTTGGCAACTGGATCGAGCCCCGTTGATCCGCTGGGTGTATTTCACCGGCAGCGGGCACCTGCTGTGTACGGCGCATCACCTGCTGGTCGACGCAGTGTCCTGGCAGGTGCTGCTCGACGAGCTGGAAAGCCTGTACCACGACCCGCAGGCTTCGTTGCCGGCGGTTTCCACCCGCTTCGATCGCTGGAGCGAGGCCTTGCAGCGTCATCGCCAGGCCCCCGAGGTGCTGGCTCAGCGTGACTACTGGCAGGCGCAGTTGGCCGAGGAGGGCGACGTCGCCCGTGATGTCAGCGTGTATGGCGAAAGCCGCACGCTGGAAACGAAACTGTCCCTGGAGAAAACCGAATGGTTGCTGGGCGACTGCCATGGGGCCTACAGCACCCAGGTGCAGGATCTGCTGGTCGCGGCACTGGCTGGCGTGATCGGCCAATGGCAGGGGCGCGAGCAGGTCACCCTGGAGATGGAAAGCCACGGTCGCAGTGGCTGGGAGCAGGGCCCGGATCTGTCGCGCTCGGTGGGTTGGCACACCAGCCGCTACCCATTGGCCGTGCGTGCCGCCGAACAGCCGGAGGACGCGATCATCGCCGCCAAGGAAGCATTGCGCCGCGTACCGGAGCAGGGCATCGGCTACGGTCTGCTGCGCCTCGACCCACAGCACGGGCTGGGTGCCGCGTCGCTGCTTACCTTCAACTACCTGGGACGGGTCGACCAGTGGCTGGGTGGTTCGCGCCTGTGGCGCCTGGCGCAGCCGCTGTGCCCGGCCATGCGCGCCCCCGACACCCGCCGCACCCATCTGCTCGACGTGACCGCCCTGGTCGACCAGGGCCAGTTGCACATCGAATGGCGCTACGCCCCGCACGTGCATGACGAGGCCCTGATCGGCGCACTGGCGCAGCAGTTCCAGCAGGGTATCGAAGCCCTGCTCGAACACTGCCTGGCCCCCGAGGTTGGTCGCGCCACCGCTGCCGACTTCGCCGACTCGGGGCTTTCCGACGACGAATTCCTCGGCCTGCTCGAGCAACTGCAATGAGAACCCCGGCGCCCCCACATCCCCAGCCCATGGCAAGGAGACCCTCGGCATGAACGACAAGGTCAAAGCACTTTCCCGCAATATCGAGGCCATCTATCCCCTGGCGCCCATGCAGCAGGGGTTGCTGTTTCACAGCCTGATGCACCCGGGCAAGGGCATGTACCTGCTGCAGTACCGCCATGTGATGGTGCTGCCGCAACTCGATCTGCAGGCGTTCCGCCAGGCCTGGGCACAGGTGGTGGAGCGCCACGAACTGCTGCGCACCTCCTTCGTCTGGAAGCAGCAGAAGCGGCCGATGCAGGTGGTGCACAAGCAGGTCGAACTGCCGATCAGCTATGAGGACTGGTCGGCTATCGACGAGGCCGAGCAGCAGGCGCGTCTGGAACATCTGCTGGCCGAGGAGCGTCGCGAGGGGCTGGATTTCACCCAGGCACCGCTGATGCGTGTGCGCCTGTTCAAGCTGGCCCCGGACACCTACCAGTTCGTGCGCAGCTATCACCACATCCTCATGGATGCCTGGTGCTTCTCCATCATCATGATGGACTTTCTCGACGGTTACCGCGCCGCGCGCGAGGGGCGGCGTCTGGAGCTGCCCAAGCCACGCCCGTACCGCGACTTCATCCGCTGGCTGGAGCAGCACAAGCCCGAGGATCATCAAGCCTTCTGGCAGCAGCGCCTGGCCGGCTTCGACACCCCCACCTCGTTCGGTTTCGGCCACCCTGGCCGCGTGATCGATGCACCGGAGCCGGTGGAGGATTGCGTCGAGCACCTCAGCGTCGAGCAGACGCAGGGCCTGCAGCAGGCCGCCAGCGGTCTGGGCATCACCCTCAACACCCTGGTGCAGGGTGCCTGGGCCTTGGTACTGGCGCGCTACAGCGGCAATTGTGACCTGCTGTTCGGCGTCACCGTGGCCGGGCGCCCGGTGCACATGCAGGGCATGGAGAGCATCGTCGGGCTGTTCATCAACAGCCTGCCGCTGCGCTGGAGCTGGCAACCGCAGCAGCCGCTCGGTGCCTGGCTCAAGGCCTTGCAGGCCGAGAACCTGAGCCTGCGCGAACATGAAAACGTGTCGCTGGCGCAGATCCAGAGCTGGAGCGAGGTACAGCGCCAGGATCTGTTCCAGAGCCTGTTCGTGTTCGAGAACGCGCCGATCTCCGCCAGCCTGCGCCAGGGCCAGTTGGACTACCTGATCAGCGACATGGCCAACCGCACCCACACCAACTATCCGGTGACCGTGGTGATCGTGCCCGGCGAGCGCCTGCACCTGCAGTTGACCTACCAGACCGACTGGTTCCTGCGCGAGGAAGTCGAGCAGATGCTGCGCCATTTCCGCACGCTGCTGCTGAACATGGGCGACAGCCTGGCCAGCGAGGCGGATATCCCGCTGCAACGCATCGCCATGCTCGATGCGGCGGAGATCGCCCAACAGCACGCCTGGGCCAGCGGTGACCTGGCGGCGGACGCGGCGCAACTGCAGCCGCTGTACGTCGAGCGCCTGCAACAGCAAGTGCGTCGCACCCCCGAGCGAATTGCCGTGGTGCATGGCGAGCGCAGCCTGAGCTTCGATCAGTTGAACCGGGCGGCCAACCGACTGGCCCGTCATCTGCGCGCCAATGGCGTGCAGGACGGCGACCTGCTGGCGTTGCTCGATGAGCGTGGCCTCGACCTGGTGGTGATGATCCTCGCCACACTCAAGGCTGGCGCCGGCTGGCTGCCCCTGGACCCGCGCAATCCGCCGCAACGCCTGGCCCAAGTGCTCACCCAGAGCCGTTCGCCGCTGCTGTTGCATGGCGTGGAGCAGGGTGAGCTGGCACAGCAGGCGCTGCAGCCGATGGCGCAGCCGCCGGCGGCGATCCGCTACGAGCCAGCGGCCCTGGGCGGCTACAGCGATGCCGACCTGGACATCCCCGTGCATGGCCTGTCGCTGGCCTACTGCATCTTTACCTCGGGCTCCACCGGCACGCCCAAGGGGGCGATGGTGGCCCACGCCGGGATGCTCAACAACATGCTCGGCAAGGTGCCGGGCCTGGGCCTGAATGTAGATGACGTGATCGCCCAGAGCGCGCCGCAGTGCTTCGACATCTCCGTCTGGCAGACCCTCGCCGGCCTGGTGCTGGGGGCGCGCACGGTGATTCTCGGCGACTGCGTGATGCAGAACCCCGAGGCCCTGGCCGAGGCCGTCGCTCGCCATGGCGTGAGCATTCTCGAAGCGGTGCCGTCGCTGATGCAGAGCCTGCTCGAGGCGGGCCTGGAGCGCACCGCGCTGCGCTGGGTATTGGCCACTGGCGAGGCGCTGCCACCGGCGCTGGCACGGCGCTGGTTCGAGCGCTACCCCGGCATCCCGCTGATGAACGCCTACGGGCCGGCCGAATGCTCCGACGACGTGGCCTTCCATCCGCTCACCGAGCGCCTGGCCCAGGCGCGCAGCAGTGTGCCGATTGGTCGCGCCACCCTGAACAACCGTCTGTACCTGCTCGATACCGAATTGCAACCGGTGCCGCGCGGTGCGGTGGGTGAAATCTTCGTCGCCGGCGTGGGGGTCGGCCGTGGCTATATGGCCGACCCCGCACGCACGGCGGCGGTGTTTTTGCCCGACCCCATCGCCAACGACGGCAGCCGCCTGTATCGCACCGGCGATCTGGCGCGTTTCCTGGCCAATGGCGAGCTGGAGTACGTCGGTCGTACCGACCACCAGGTGAAGATTCGCGGCCACCGTATCGAGCTGGACGAGATCGAAGCCTGCCTGACCCGTTACCCCGGCGTGCGTGAAGCGGTGCTGCTGGCCCGTGACGACCAGCAGCGCGCCAAGGTGCTGGTCGCCTACCTGGTGGCCGAGCCGCAGCCCTCCATCGAGGCGCTGCGTGAGTTCGTTGCCGCCAACCTGCCGCCCTACATGCTGCCCAGCGCGTTCATGCTGCTCGAGCGCATGCCGCTCAACGCCAACGGCAAGATCGACCGCAAGGCCCTGCCGGCGCCCGACTTCGCGGCCCAGAGCGAGGCGCGCTACGTGGCGCCACGCACTGAGCTGCACGCGCAGTTGGCCGAAGCCTGGCAGGGCGTGCTGGGGCTCGCGCGGGTCGGCATTGAGGATCATTTCTTCGAGCTGGGCGGGCATTCGCTGCTGGCCACGCAACTGATCGGCCAGATCGGCAAGCTCAGCGGCAAGGACCTGCCCCTGCGTGTGGTCTTTGAGCGCCCGACCATCGCCGCCATGGCCGAGTGGCTGGAACAACAGCAGGCCAGCGAGAAAACCACGCCGATGCGCCTGCCGCGTCCGCAGACCCTACCGTTGTCGTTCGCCCAGCAGCGCCTGTGGTTCCTCCAGCAACTGCAGCCGCAAAGCCCGGCCTACAACCTGGCCGGCGCGGTGCGCCTGAGCGGCGACCTGCATGTCGCTGACCTGCAGGCAGCTTTGCAGGCCCTGGTCGATCAGCACGAAGTCCTGCGTACCCGTTTCGTCAGCGACGGCGGTGAACCGTCGCAGGTCATACTCGCCAAGGCCGAGCTGGCCTTGCCGCTGATCGAGGTGGCCAGCGAGGCGCAGTTGCACGACCTGCTGCGCCAGGACGCGATGACTCCGTTTGCCCTGGACAGCGCGCCGCTGCTGCGTGCCTGCCTGTATCGCCTCGGGCCGCAGGCGCACGTGCTGGCGCTCAATTGCCACCATATCGCCGCCGATGGCTGGTCGCTGCAACTGATCATCGACGGGCTTTGCAGCCATTACCGCGAGCTGCGCCAGGGGCGTAAACCGGCGTTGGCCGAGGCGCCGATGCAGTACGCCGACTATGCCCTGTGGCAACGCCAGTGGATGGACAGCGCCGCCTG
>NZ_CVTX01000001.1:0-23217 GCF_900005715.1 Pseudomonas sp. 34 E 7 | reverse complement strand
CCGCCGCGCGGGCCGGCCTGCAGGGGCGGCTGCTGCAACGCAGGCTCGAACAGATTCCGGCCATCGCATTACCGGCGCTGCTGCTGCTCAAGGACGGGCGCAGTACCGTGCTGCTCGGCTGGGAAGGCGATGATCAGGCGCGGGTGCTGCTCAGCGAAAGCGATGGCGGTGAAGTGCTGATCAAGCGCGAGCTGCTGGTCGACGACTACACCGGCAAAGTCTTCTTTGCCCAGCCGCAGCACAAATTCGACGTTAACCACGGCACGCTGATCCCCCGGGCGCGCTCCTGGTTTCGTGACACGCTCAAGCGTTCGCGCTGGCTGTATACCGATGCCATCGCCGCCAGCTTCCTGATCAACATCATCGCCATGGCCGCGCCGTTGTTCGTGATGAACGTGTACGACCGCGTGGTGCCGAACCAGGCCACCTCTACGCTGTGGGTGCTGGCCGTGGGCATCTGCGGCGCGTATCTGTTCGATTTGGTGCTCAAGAGCCTGCGCAGTCTGTGCCTGGACCTGGCCGGTAAAAAAACCGACCTGATCATCTCCGCCACCCTGTTCGAGCGCATCGTCGGCATGTCGATGAAGTACCGCCCGGCGCGCGTCGGCAGCTTTGCGCAGAACATCCATGAGTTCCAGAGCCTGCGCGACTTCCTCGCCTCCCTGACCCTCACCAGCCTGATCGACCTGCCGTTCACGCTGCTGATCTTCCTGGTGATCGCCCTGCTCGGTGGCCATTTGGTGTGGATTCCGGTGCTGGCGTTCCCGATTGCCCTGGGGATCGGCTACGCCCTGCAAAAACCTTTGGTCGCGACCATGGAACGCACCATGGCCCTGGCCGCCGAACGCCAGTCGAGCCTGATCGAAACCCTCGCCGGGCTGGATGCGGTCAAGGTCAACAATGCCGAGAGCGAACGCCAGTACGGCTGGGAACAGACCATCGGCACTTTGAGCCGGCTCGAGCTGCGGGTGAAATTGCTGTCGGGCCTGTCGATGAACATGACCCTGCTGATCCAGCAACTGGCCGGCGTGATCATGATCGTGTTCGGCGTGTACCAGATCATCGACGGCAACCTCAGCATGGGCGGCCTGATTGCCTGCTACATGCTCAGCGGCCGCGCGTTGAGCCCGCTGGCCTCGCTGTCGGGCCTGCTCACGCGTTACCAGCAGGCCAAGGTCACCATGACCTCGGTGGACCAGATGATGGAGCTGCCCCAGGAGCGCAATTTCGAAGAGCGCCCCATGAGCCGTCGCACCCTGCAAGGCGCCATCGAGTGCCGGGGCCTGAATTTCACCTACCCGAACCAACAGAATCCGGCGCTGAAAAACATCAACCTGGTGATCAAGCCAGGGGAAAAGATCGGCATCATCGGTCGCAGCGGCTCGGGCAAAAGCTCCCTGGCCAAACTGATCGTCGGCCTGTATCAACCCGACTCCGGCGCGTTGCTGGTGGACGGCGTGGACGTGCGCCAGATCGACGTCAGCGAACTGCGCCACAACATCGGCTACGTCGCCCAGGACATCCAACTGCTGGCCGGCACCCTGCGTGACAACCTGGTCAGCGGTGCACGGTACGTCGAAGACGAGATGGTGCTGCAAGCCGCCGAACTGGCCGGTGTGCACGAATTCGCGCGCCTGCACCCGCAAGGCTATGAGCTGCAGGTTGGCGAGCGTGGGCAGAACCTGTCCGGCGGCCAGCGCCAGAACGTCGCCCTGGCCCGTGCATTGCTGCTCAACCCGCCCATCCTGCTGCTGGACGAACCCACCAGCGCCATGGACAACACCGGTGAAGAACGCTTGAAACAACGCCTGCATGCCGTGGTGCAAAACAAGACCGTAGTCTTGGTGACGCACCGTGCCTCGCTGCTGTCCCTGGTGGACCGCCTGTTGGTGGTCGACCGTGGGCAGATCCTCGCGGACGGCCCGAAAGCCGTGGTCATGGAAGCGTTGAAAAAGGGGCAGATCAGTGTCGCTTAACTCCATCAAAAGCGCGGTCGGGCGCTACTTCAAAGGTTCCGACTCGCTGCAGGGCCAGCCGCTGCCCGAGGTCAACAAAGCGCTGATCGAAGATGCGCCGCGGGTCATCCGCCTGACCATCTGGGCCATCATCGCGTTCTTTGTGTTCCTGGTGGTGTGGGCGGGTTTCTCCGAAATCGACGAAGTGACCCGAGGCGACGGCAAGGCGATTCCGTCGTCCAAGCTGCAGAAAATCCAGAACCTGGAAGGCGGTATCGTCGCCGAGCTGTACGTCAAGGAAGGCCAGATCGTCGAGGCCGGTGCGCCTTTGATTCGCCTGGACGACACGCGGTTTGTGTCCAACGCCGGGGAAACCGAAGCGCTGCGCCTGGCCATGCAGCTGCGCGTCGAGCGCCTGAGTGCGCAGGTGGACGACCGCCCGCTGACGATTCCCGACGATGTGCTCAAGGCCGCGCCCAGCCAGGCCGCCAACGAGCGCTCACTGTATGAAAGCCGCCGCCAGCAGTTGAAAGACGAAGTCGGCGGTTTGCAGGAGCAACTGGTGCAGCGCCAACAGGAGTTGCGTGAGTTCACCTCCAAGCAAAGCCAGTACCGCAGCCAGTTGTCCCTGCAACGCCAGGAAATTAACATGTCCGAGCCGCTGGTGGCCCAGGGCGCGGTGTCGCCGGTGGAAGTGCTGCGCCTCAAGCGCGCCGAAATGGAAACCCGGGGCCAACTGGACGCCACCACCCTGGCGATCCCGCGCGCCGAATCGGCGATCAAGGAAGTGCAGCGCAAGATCGACGAGACCCGTGGCAAATTCCGCAGCGAAGCCCTGACCCAACTCAACGAAGCGCGCACCGAACTGAACAAGGCCGAATCCACCGGCCGCGCCCTGGAAGACCGCGTCAGCCGTACCCTGGTCACCTCGCCGGTGCGCGGCATCGTCAAGCAGTTGCTGGTCAACACCGTCGGCGGCGTCATCCAGCCGGGCAGCGACATGGTCGAAATCGTACCGCTGGACGACACCCTGCTGGTGGAAGCCAAGATCCGCCCGCAAGACATCGCCTTCCTGCACCCTGGACAGGAAGCGGTGGTCAAATTCACCGCCTATGACTACACCATCTACGGTGGCCTGAAGGCCAAGCTCGAACGCATCGGCGCCGACACCATCACCGATGAAGACAAGAAAACCACCTACTACATGATCACCCTGCGCACCGACCGCAGCCACCTGGGCACCGATGAGAAACCGCTGCTGATCATCCCCGGCATGGTTGCCTCGGTGGACATCATCACCGGCAAGAAAAGCATCCTCAGCTACCTGCTCAAGCCGATCATCAAGGCGCGGGCGGAGGCGTTGCACGAGCGCTGATCTCTATCGCCTGCTCCGGCCTCATCGGGTGCAAGTCGAATCGTCGCACCGCCCCTCCCACATTTGAACGTGTTCACAAATCAAGTGTGGGAGGGGCGGTGCGACGATTCGACTTGCCCCCGATAGGGCCCTCAGCATCACCAATGCATATGGATATGCCCTAACAGTATTTAAACTTCCATTCTCAGGCCTATAAATTCACTGCCCTGTCCGCCGGAAGTGAACCCAATGCCCGCCACCCTTCAAACCTTCGACATCCGCCCCTTCCCCGGCAGTGTCGGCGCCGAAATCGTCGGCCTGGATCTGTCCCAACCCGTCAACGACCAGGACTTCGCCCGCATCCACCGCGCGCACCTGGACCACCACGTCATCGTGTTCCGTGACCAACGCATCACCCCTGAACAACAGATCGCTTTCAGTCGGCGCTTTGGCGTGCTGCAGATCCACGTGCTCAAACAGTTCCTGCTGGCCAACCACCCGGAAATCCTGATCGTCTCCAACATCATCGAAAACGGCCAATCCATCGGCCTGGGCGATGCGGGCAAGTTCTGGCACTCGGACCTGTCGTACAAGGAACTGCCCAGCCTGGGCTCGATGCTGCACGCCCAGGAACTGCCGTCCGAAGGCGGCGACACCCTGTTTGCCGACATGCACAAGGCCTGGGAGCAACTGCCCGAGCACCTGCGCAACGCCGTCGAAGGGCGCCGCGCCGCGCATTCCTACACCGCGCGTTACAGCGAAACCAAATTCGAAGGTAACTGGCGCCCGACCCTGACCCCTGAACAGCTCGCCCAGGTGGCCGAAGTGGTGCATCCCATCGTGCGCACCCATCCTGAAAACGGCCGCAAGGCGCTGTTCGTCAGCGAAGGTTTCACCACCCGCATCGTCGGCCTGCCGGATGACGAAAGCCGCGACCTGCTGGCCCAGCTCTACGCTCACAGCGTGCTGCCGGAAAACATCTACCGCCACCAGTGGCAGCCCCACGACCTGGTGTTCTGGGACAACCGCTCGCTGATCCACCTGGCCGCCGGTTGCCCGAGTCACCTGCGGCGCAAATTGTTCCGTACCACCATCCAGGGCGATGCGCCGTTCTGAACCGGTAAAGCCTGCTAGGATTGCGCCCAATTCACTCCCGATCGATCACGAGTGCTTGGCATGCAACTACCGGACATGAACCTGCTGGTCGCCCTCGACGCCTTGCTCGATGAAGGCAGCGTGGTGGGCGCGGCGCGGCGGATGAACCTGAGCCCGGCGGCCATGAGCCGCACCCTTACGCGTATCCGCGAAGCGGTCGGCGATCCGATCCTGGTACGCGCCGGTCGCGGCCTGGTACCGACCCCCAAGGCGCTGGAGCTGCAAGGCCAGGTGCGCACTGTGGTGGAGCAGGCGGCGTTGCTGTTTCGCTCGGCCGATCAAGTGGACTTGAGCACCCTGCGCCGCCGCTTCAGCGTGCGCGCCAATGACTTTTTCATCGGCGTGTATGGCGGTCGCTTGTTCGACACCATGCAGCGCGTGGCGCCGTTCTGCGAGCTGCGCTTCGTGCCCGAAGGCGACACCGACGACGAAGCGCTGCGCGAAGGGCGGTTGGACTTGCGCGTGAGCAACACCCTGCCGGCGAGCCCCGAAGTGAAGGTGCAGAACCTGTTCTCGACCACCTTCGTCGGCCTGGCGCGGGAAGATCATCCGCTGTTCGACGCAGAGATCACCGCCGCGCGGTTTGCCAGTTATTCCCACATCAGCATCTCGCGGCGCGGCATCGCCCGTGGGCCGATCGATACCGCGTTGAATGCCCAGGGCCTGGAGCGCCGCGTGGCAATGATCGCCCCGGGCTTTCACGGTGCGATGTTCATGCTGCCCGACTCCGACCTGCTGCTGCCGGTGCCCAAGGAAGCGCTCCTGAGCGCTACGCGCCTGAAGCTGCCGCTGCGCGCATTCCCGCTGCCAATCTCATTGCCGACGCTGGTATTGGCCCAATCCTGGCACCCACGCTTTGACAAAGACCCGGCGCACAAATGGCTGCGCGAAACCATGCGCGAAAGCTGCCACGCCACCTGGCTCGAAGCCCAGCCCTCAGCCAGTCTGTAGGAGCGAGCTTGCTCGCGAAAAACGTCAACGATAACGCCTGTTTCCTGAATGAACACGGCGCCTGTGAGTTTTTCGCGAGCAAGCTCGCTCCTACATGAGGGCTTGGCCCCTCCAATCATGGATTGCGTCTGACGCACTTATAAACTGACAACAAGTAACTTTTTGTCATGCTAGAGCCTGATTAAACTGCTCGGGTATTTCTTTATTCCGAGTTACCTGTCCATGACATCCCTCGCTGCCCCCGCCTTCGAGGCTGCAGCCAAACCCACTGCGCCCAGCCCACCGGTATTCGGTCCGCGCATCATCATCGGCCTGGTCGGCGTGCTGCTGGCGGTGCTGGTGTCCGGCCTCAACGAGATGGTCACCAAGGTCGCCCTCGCCGATATCCGTGGTGCGCTGTACATCGGCTTTGACGAAGGTACCTGGCTGGTCGCGGCCTACACCGCCACCTCCGTGGCGGCGATGGCGTTCGCGCCGTGGTGTGCGGTGACGCTCTCGCTGCGCCGCTTCACCCTGTGTGCCATCGGCCTGTTTACCCTGCTCGGCATCCTGTGCCCGTTCGCACCGAACTACGAAAGCCTGCTGCTCCTGCGCACGGTGCAAGGCCTGGCCGGTGGCGCGTTGCCGCCGATGCTGATGACCGTGGCGCTGCGGTTCCTGCCGGCCAACGTCAAGTTATACGGCTTGGCCGGTTATGCCCTGACGGCCACCTTCGGCCCGAGCCTGGGCACGCCGCTGGCGGCGCTGTGGACCGAATACGTCGGCTGGCAATGGGCGTTCTGGCAGATCGTCGGGCCTTGCCTGCTGGCGATGGCCGCCGTGGCCTACGGCTTGCCGCAGGATCCGCTGCGCCTGGAGCGTTTCAAGCAGTTCAACTGGCGCGGTCTGCTGTTGGGCTTCCCGGCCATCTGCATGCTGGTGATCGGCCTGTTGCAAGGCAATCGCCTGGACTGGTTCGAGTCAGGCCTGATCACCTTCCTGCTCAGTGGCGGCACGCTGCTGATGGTGCTGTTCATGCTCAACGAATGGTCGCAGCCGCTGCCGTTCTTCAAGTTGCAGATGCTCGGCCTGCGCAACCTGTCGTTCGCGTTGATCGTGCTGGCCGGGGTGTTGATGGTGTTGACCTCGATCATCATCATCCCGTCGAGTTTTCTCGCCCAGGTCCAGGGTTACCGCCCCCTGCAAACCGCGCCGGTGATGCTGCTGATGGCGCTGCCGCAACTGATCGCGCTGCCGCTGGTGGCCGCGCTGTGCAACCTGCGCCGGGTCGATTGCCGCTGGGTGCTGGGGATAGGCCTGGGCATGCTGGTGCTGGGCTGCATCGGCAGTTCGCACCTGACGTCGGCATGGATTCGCGATGATTTTTATGGCTGGTACCTGCTGCAGATTTTCGGCCAACCGATGGCTGTGCTGCCGCTGCTGATGCTGTCCACCGGCAGTATCCAGCCCATCGAAGGGCCGTTCGCCTCGGCCTGGTTCAACACCGTCAAGGGCCTGTCCGCCGTGATCGCCACCGCTGTGCTGGACACGCTGACCACCCAGCGCGGGCATTTTCACTCGACCATGCTGGTGGACCGCCTGGGCAATTCGCCCCTGGCCGACGGCGACGCGCCGGGCCTGGCGCAGCGCCTGCACGCGCAAGTCGTGGTGCTCACCTCTTCGGATCTGTATGTCGTCATGGCCGGTGTCGCGGTGGCGCTGATCCTGCTGATTTTCTGGATGCCTACGCGGATTTTTCCGCCTCGCGCACCGACCTGACACCCCAAGGATTTCTCATGAAACGCAAAGACAAAATCGCCGTCTCCGTTATCGCTGTGTTTGCCGTCGGCGTGCTGGTGTACCTGGTTGCGCCAGGCCTCCTGGGCAGCCGGCGCCAGACCACCAACGACGCCTTCGTCGCCGCCGATTTCACCCTGGTCGCCCCTCGCGTGGCCGGGTTCATCAAGGAAGTGCTGGTGCAGGACAACCAGCGCGTCAAAGCCGGCCAGCTGTTGGCGTTGATCGATGACCGCGACTTTCGCGCCGCCGCCCAGGCCGCCGACGCTGACACCTTGGTCGCCCAGGCCCAACTGAAAAACGCCAGCGCGACCCTGGAGCGCCAAAGTTCGGTGATTGCCCAGGCCCAGGCCACCGTGGCGGCGGACCGTGCCGAAGTGGCGTTTGCCGAACACGAACTGAACCGCTACAACCACCTTGCCGGCGTCGGCGCAGGCACTGTGCAGAACGCCCAGCAAGCCAAGACCCGCATCGACCAGGCCACCGCACGCCTGGCCAAATCCACGGCAGTGCTGGCCGCCGAACGCAAGCAAGTGGAAATTCTCACGGCCCAGCGTGACGCCGCCGAAGGCGGGCTCAAGCGCGCCCAGGCCGCACTGGAAATGGCCAGTTATCAGCTGTCCTACACGCGCATCGTCGCGCCGGTGGACGGCATGGTCGGTGAGCGGGCGGTACGGGTCGGCGCCTATGTGACACCGGGCAGCAAGATCCTTGCGGTCGTGCCGCTGGCCGAGGCCTATGTCGTGGCCAATTTCCAGGAGACGCAACTGTCCCACATGCGTGCCGGCCAAGCTGTGCAAGTGCGCGTCGACAGCCTCGACGGCGAGTTGCTCAACGGTCACCTGGAAAGCCTGGCACCGGCCACCGGGGTGACCTTCGCCGCGGTCAAGCCGGACAATGCCACCGGCAACTTCACCAAGGTGGTGCAGCGTATTCCGGTGAAGATCGTGCTGGAGCCCGATCAGCCGCTGACCGAGCGCTTGCGCGTCGGTATGTCGGTGGAGGCCAGTGTCGACACACAGGCGGTCGCGCCCCACCCTGAGGTGGCCCAGCAATGAGACAGTTCGCCTGGCTCACCTTGAGCCTCATCAGCCTGAGTGCCTGCACCGTCGGCCCGGATTTCCAACGGCCGCAAGGCCCGCAGGTGGCCCAATGGAGTGAGCCCCAGGGGCGTCAGGCAGCCAGTCGTGCCAGCAGCGACCCGTTGCAGGAGCGCTGGTGGGACGTGTTCCACGACGAGCAGTTGTCAGCGCTCACGCGCCGCGCCCTCAGCGATAACCTCGACCTGAAGCTGGCCAGCAGCCGCCTGCAACAAAGCCGCGCGATGCGCCAGGTGACCACCGCCGAACGCTACCCCGACGTCGATGCGGGCGGCGGTTACCAGCGCAAGCGCAACAGCGCTAAAGGCTTGAACGACCCTTCCGGCGAGAACGGCCGCTCGGCCTTCAGCCAGTGGGACATGGGCTTTTCCGCTGCCTGGGAGCTGGACTTCTGGGGCCGGGTCAAGCGCGAGATCGAAGCCGCCGACGCCACCCTGGACGTTGCCGAAAACGACCGCCGCGCCGTGTTGCTGTCGGTGCTGGCCGAGACCGCGCAGGACTACATCCAACTGCGCGGCGTACAGAACACCCGCGCCGTCACCGAGCAAAACCTCGACGTCGCCCGCCACAGCCTCAAGCTCTCGCAACTGCGCCTGGCCGACGGTGTGGCGACCGACCTGGACGTGGCCGAAGCCGCCGCCCAGGTCGCCGCCATCGAAGCACGCCTGCCCGATCTGCAGCAGCGCCAGGATCAGTTGATCAACGCCCTGAGCCTGCTGATGGGCGAGCCGCCGCAAGCCCTGCACGCGCAGCTGTCCAAGGACGCGGCCGTGCCGCAGACCCAGCGCCAGGTCGCCATCGGCCTGCCATCGGAACTGGCCGAGCGCCGCCCGGACATCCGCCAGGCCGAAGCCCGTTTGCACGCCGCCACTGCCAGCATCGGCGTGGCCAAGGGTGATTTCTATCCGCGCATCACCCTGTCCGGCAGCCTCGGCTCCCAGGCCCTGCAACTCTCGGACTTCGGCTCCTGGGGCTCACGCGCCTTCGCCTTCGGCCCGCAATTGAGCCTGCCGCTGTTCAACGGCGGGCGCCTGCAAGGCATGGTCGATTTACGTGAAGCCCAGCAACAGGAAGCGGCGCTGGCCTACCAGCAAACCGTGCTGCGCGCCTGGCATGAGATCGACGACCAACTGACCCGCTACAACGCCAGCCAACTGCGCCGCGACAGCCTCGCCGAAGCCGTGCGCCAGAACCAGATCGCGCTCACCACCGCGCAACACCAGTACGTCGAAGGGGTAGCGGATTTCGTCAATGTGCTCACCGTGCAAAGCGCGCTGCTGGCGACCCAGGAACAGTGGGTGGAAAGCTCCACGGGCGTGTCGTTGGCCATGGTCGGCTTGTACAAGGCGTTGGGAGGAGGGTGGGAGTCGGTGTATCCGTTGCAGGCTGTTCAGTGATCGGAGGAAATCGGGCGTACCCACAAGACCCGCGTCTCGCTGTGCTCCAGTAATTTGGATTGCTGCTACGACGAATGGCCAAAGGTGGTGTCGAGCGTAACCTACGTTTGGTAACAGCTTTTTTACGTACGCAATAACATGAACGTGACGTCGTCTTCGGTTGCGCACCCGTCAAGGGTACGTTCTACGACGGCCTTGAACTGATCTTCGGCTGAGAGTTCGGCCCAGAATCCATCTGTCGCCATGATCCATGTCGTGTCTAGTGTTTTGCGGGCTGGAGAGTTGGCGATGAGCGAATGGCTCAGATCGCCTCTCCAGTTTGGGCCGCAATGAGGTGAGTTCACCCAGTTCAGGCGTTGAGACTTCTCCAGATGGCCCAGGCAGCAATCACCTGCGTGAATGGAGATTGCTGTGTGACCAACTACCAGCAATACAAGGTAGCTGGTGGACGCCAATGGAAAGTCTGGACAGATGTTTGAATGCACTTCGTCGAGGGAAGTAAGCACCAGCATCAGGGCGTGTTCAGGACAAGACACCACAACAGGGTGCGCATGGCGAAAACACTCAAGCAGGTGGTGACTCAAAGCGCTTACCAATTCGCCACTATTTGGTTTTGAAGTGCCGTCGGCAATCACGTAGAGGTGTGTGCCAGCATTGTGTGCCGAGCCGCTGACATCGCGGTTCTCTATCCTGCCGGTTCCTTGCCGACTCAAGTTCAATTGCAGGATCAAGCGGTTGCTCCGAATCCAATCAACGCGGTCAGTCGTTCGTGAATCAACGCCGTACGAGCTGGATCCTGGGCGGTGCTTTGGATCACGTCCTCAAATGCGGGTAACGCAAGCAGTGCCGTAAATTGTTCGCTCACGAAATGCCGCAGTTCGATAGGCGCCTGTTTCACTTCTTCGATGAGTTCTTCCCTGCCATCCAATAGGGCGATGATGTCTTCAATGTCGTTGGACATCAGTACATCGCCATGACCGCGCCCCTGATAGGCCTGCAATTTGGCTGCGAGGAACCAGGGTGCGGCGAACACTCTGATCCGTGTTCCGTTGGGCAAGGTGCAGCCAATGGCGCGTTCCAACCCGCCCACGAACCAAGTATTGGCGAAGCCTAGGACGTTCTCCTGCGTCGGCATGAAATCGACTTTCAACTGGCCCAGTCGTAAACGGCAAGTTACCGAGTCTTGGCCAGTGTTTTTGAAACCTCGATGTTTGAGTTTTTCTTCCAGCCGATACCAATCAGTGGTGCCTGTCAGATGAATGACCAAGTCCACATCATCGGTACCGCGAATCGACTCCAGGGTGTATTCGTCAGTGATAAGCAAGGCAGTGGTGCATCCACCGACAAAGGCAACCTGCTCACATAACTCTTCGCCCAGGGCCTCGGCAACCTCCTCAAGCATTCGCAGCATCATTGCTCGGTTGGACGTCACAGTATCCACTCCCGCAGCATGGCGTCGGCGACTTTGGTCTCACGCGGTCCGCCGATGCGGATGGCATCAACGAGGGCCAGGAAATGATAGAGAAGCTCGTCTTTCTTCACGGCGCCGGGAACGGTTTTGTACAACGGTGTAATTGCCTGCCCTTTGCTTTTTCCGTAGGCATCTGGCCAGACGGGAATAAGGTCGCCTCCGCTCATCACTTTGCCTGCCAATACCGGTGCGGCAAAGGCCGTTGGAATGCCTCGGACGATAGCGCCAGGCTTAACCGGAAAAATATAGCGAATGCTGTGCGTAACCAAATCCAGCAGCGCTGTGCTTCTTACCAGCGGGATTCCATCGATTTGCCTCGTATAAATCAAGCCGATTTCCCTGCAACGATTCAGGGATGAAGACACTTCGGTTTTGCTCAGACCCAAAGCTGAGGACAGCGCTCTCACAGAGTAGTTTTGCGAAGCGTGTTCTTCAGAATCCTCGTCTGCGTCATCCCACCCGCGCCAGTCATCCATTGTTGAAAGTTGAACGGTTTCGAAGTTTTCAATATAGGCCGCAAGACTTTGAAAACCGAGGGCCGCGGCGTCTTTCTCCACAGAAAACACCCGTTTTTTTACCCGCTCCCCTTTGGCCCGTAATTCGAGGCTGATCAGTTTGAACAGGACTACGATGTCTTGACTTTTCATATGGCCCCAAAAGTTAGTGTCCTCTGTCCGCGGACAGAGGACACTTTCTTGCATAAATTTAACCGACGTGTCAACGATTCTGCAAAAACACCACATACCCCCGAAACCACTCACTCCCCTGCAAATACCCCGGCGCCTCCCACTCTCCACCCTGAATCAAGCCGACCTTGAACGGCACGCCCATCCGGTTCATCCAGGGCAAATAGGCCGCGTAGTCTGGAATGCTGTGGCGTCCCTGATACGTCTGCACCACCACTTCATCCACCACGCCCTTGAGTTGGGCGATGGCGGCCGGGTCGGCGTTGCTGCTCCAGTCCATCAAGCCGGTGATGCTCAAGCGCAGGTCGGCCGGCAGGCGCTGGCGCAGGTCGCGCAGGAAGGCGGCGTATTCGTGCAGGTATTGGGTGCGGGCGTCGAAGTCGATCTGGATGCCGACCACCGGGTTGCCCGCGTCACGCCAGCGTTGCACCTGGCCGAGCAGTTGGGTGTAGACCGGTTCCGGCCAGTGCAAGGTGTGGGCGCGGTAGACCACCCAGACAGTGCCCTGGGTGATGCGCGGCACGCTCATGCCCTGGGCGATCAATCGCACGCCGCGTTGCGGTGCGCGGCGCGTGGAGTTGATCTGGCCCTGGAGGATGTACAGGGTTTTGGCCTGCTTGATTACCGGCTGGGGCGTGACGCCACTCCACAACCAGAAGGCGTCGTAGTCACGGGCGTCGACGGCGCCGAAGGCCGGGCTCGCCAGCAACAGCAAGCCCAGCCACAGCGACTTCACCAGTAGTACTGCAGCGATTTGCCCCACTGCGTGTCGGCGTAACCGCTCTTGAGCTGGCGGAACCAGCCTTTGCGCACGGCCGGCGCCACGTCTTCACCGCCGCAACTGTTGTAGCCGGCCGGCGCGTAGCAGTTGATGGCGCGAAACAGTGCGTAGGCCTTGTCGGTTTTCGGTGCCTTGGCGTTGGCGATCACCTGCTTGTAGCCGTCCAGACGCGAGAAGGTCTCACCCTTGAAGTCCGAGGCTGTGCTGCCCAGGCTGCCGGCGGCGCGGGGTTGTTCCAGGGGCATGCCGTCCAGGCCGTTGCGCAGGATGAACTCACCGAAACAGTTCAGGGCGTGGGGGTTTTTTGCATCCTCCTGCAAGGTCGCGGCGGTTTGCGCGATGCCTGGGCAGGCGTAGCCGGATTCGGCCTTGTCACCGTTCCACTGGAACAGCTTCAAGGTCTGGCCGCTGGTGTAGGTGTAGCCCAGGCTGGTGCCGAGCTTGTCTTCGGACAACGAGGCTTGCTTGAGGTCGTCGGCAAAGGTCGCGAACTGGCGGTGCAACAGGTCTTTGTAGAGCAGCACGAATTGTGCGCTCTGGCGTTCGGTCGGGTCGCTGGCATTGGCGATCTGCTGGCGCAGCAGGTCGGGGCCGGCGACGTTGCGCAGCAGGATGTAACGTACCTGTTTGGCGCTGATCGGCGAGTCGGCGGCGAATACCTTGGTCAGTTGGCCGCTGCGCTCGTAGTTCATCGCCAGGGCCAGCTCCAGCTGGTCGCGTTGCAGCGGTTGCCTGGCCAGCGGCAGCAGTTGCAGCCACAGGGCTTGCGCACCTGCCCAGTCTTGTTTGGCTTCCAGGGCCAGGGCGCGCAGGGTTTGCTGGCTGAAGGCGAAATAGTCCAGGGTTGACGGCACGTCCGCCGGCAGATGCTTGAGGGCAGTGTCGGGTTGATGCTCGACATACAGGGCATACGCCGCTTGCAGGTAGTCGAACAATGCCGGCTCGTTGGCGAAGGTGCTCTTTTGCTTGTCGAGGTCTGCGCGGCTCAACAGGGGCGGGGTGTGGGCACGCATCGCCATCAGGTCGCTGACCACCTGCAGCATTGGGCTGTTCGTCGACGTGTTGCCGGCCATCAGTAACTTGAGGTCGGCCTCTTCGACCAATTCGTCCACGCTCACATTGCGCTGGGCGTCGGTGGCCTCGGTCAGTTGCCAGGTGAAGTCTTCGGCAAGCCTGGCATCGTCGTTCGCCAGCCAGTGCACCCGTCGCAGCAGGCCACGGGCGGAGGCCACGTAATCGCCTTGTGGATACGTTTTCAGATAAGCGAGAAAGCCTTGTTCGGCGTGGTTCAACGCGGGCTTGTCCACCTTCTCGCGCTGCGGCATGCCGTATTCGTCGAACGCTTGGGCCTGGGCCTGGTTCAGCGAGGTGCGCGCGGTCATGTACAGCGCCGTTTCCTTCAGCCAGGGCGCATCGCTGGTCGCGGCGGCGGCGAAACCGCGCTCGGCGTCACCGAAGCGGCCACTGTAGAAGTCAGCGGCGGCCTGCAAATAAGTGCGAAACAGCTGGGCGTTGGCCGAGGGCGTCAACTGCGCGTCCACCACTTGGCCGTCCCAGTCGCAGGTCGTCAGCAGCTGCAAACGGGCTTTGACCAATACGTCGCGCTCAGCCGGCGGCATATCGGCCTTGATCACTTGGCTGATAAACGCCGTGGCGCTGTCGTCATTGTTGCTGCGGCAGCGGCTGCCTTCACCATTGAGGAAGGCTTCGCCGGCGGTCTTGTATTCTTCGCGCTTGATGCCCAGCGGCTGGAGCAGGGTGTCGAGCTCGGCAGTGCGCGAATCGTCCGCCTGGTTATCGGGCTCATCGCTCGCGGCTGGAATCGGCATCAGGCGATACACCGGAAACGGCACCGGGCCGAACCCTTGGGCCAAGTCGTCTTCGCCCAAGGCATTGGGCGTCAGCGGCGCGGCTTTTTTATCGGCCAGCAACAGGCGCAGGTTGACCCGGCTATCGTTGCCCGGGCTGAGGAAAGGCTGGTTGCTGCACGGTTCGAGACTGTCACGCGAGACCCGCCAGTCGGGGTAGCACGAGTCGTCGGAACTGGCTTGGGCCGCCAGGGGAATAACGGCCAGCAAGGCCAGAGCCAGAGGTGACAGCAAACCGATGCGCATAACGTTTCCTTGATCCTGAGTCCGTGGAGGAGGGCAATCATAGCCTGATCCTACGAGTGCTTCGGTGAAGGCCTACGCAAATTGTTGATTTGTCTGATTCCAGCAACGGGCCCACCGCTTTTGGCCTAAAGTGGCGGTGTTTGCGCATGCGCAGGGTGTGTCCTGTAGAGGGCAGTCGTAACGGAGTCGATATGCGTCGGTCGGTGGTAGAGCAAAATGAAAAAGTCCGGGTCTTGCCTGCGTTCAATCGCCTGACCCGGGACGGCGCCGGGTGGCTCAGCCGCCTCTGGTGGGTGCCGATCCTGGCGCTGGCCATGGTCCTGCGGTTCTACCACCTGACGTCGGCGGCGATCTGGGGTGACGAAGGCTCGAGCCTCTTGCTCAGCGAATATGCGCTGGCCGACCTGTGGTTTCACGCCGCCCACGATGTGCATCCGCCGCTGTATTTTGTGCTGCTGCGCGGCTGGATCGAAGTGTTTGGCGACAGCATCTGGTCGATCAGGAGCATGAGCGCCATCCCCGGTGCCGTCGTGGTGGGGCTGGGGATCTGGCTGACGCGGCAGCTGTCCACCCGTCGCGCCGCGCTGCTGGCCGGCATCCTGCTGGCGCTGCTGCCGACGGCGGTGCGCTACAGCCAGGAAGTACGCATGTATTCGCTGCTCGGCGTATGGCTGTTGGGGGCGACGCTGGCGTTGGTCTACTGGCTGCGCCAGCCCGAGCGCACGCTTTACCTGGCCGCTTATGTGCTGTTGATGAGCGCCGGTTTCTACACCCATTATTTCACCGCGCTGTGTGTGGTGGTGCACTGGGCGTACCTCGGGCTGCACTCGCCAGGCCCGCGTCTGATCACGCGCCCGGCATGGTGGGTGGCCAACGCCACGATTGTGGTGTTGTACCTGCCCTGGCTGCCGAACCTTCTGGACCTGGTGCAGCACGTCGAACAACTCAAGGTAGGCGGGGACATTGGTTGGGAAGAGCCGGTCAACCTGCTGTCCCTGCCCTCGATGATCTGGCAGTTCGTGTTGCAGGATGAAGGCGTTGATTTCTGGGCGCCGCTGTTCTGGACCTTTCCGCTGCTGTTGGGAGCGGTGGTCTGGGTGACGGCATGGCGCAACCCCGGGGCTCGTTTGCCTGCGTTGTTTTTCTTGCTGCCGTTGCTGTTGGTGTACGGTGTGTCGTTTATCTCGCCGGTCTTTATCGAGCGCTATCTCACGGTGTACGCCCTGGGTTTGCCGATCGTCCTGGCGATGGCCATCGACCGCTTGCCGTCACGCCTGTCATGGTTGGGCGCAGCGCTGTTGGTGCTGTTTGTGGGCATGGAACTGCTGGGCCTGAAGAACAACTTCGAGGTGGATGAGCAGGATCAATTCAACGTGCCGGTGGAGTTCGTCAATCGCAATTACCAGGAGGACGACCGCATCGTCCTCAGCGACATGATGTGGTACCTCAGCTACGTGTATTACGACCAGACCGACGCGCAGTTGCAGCTTTATACCCCGCCCAAACCCGACGGCACCTCGACGCGACCGAATGCCTATGGCTTCGGCACGCTGGTGGACCAGGACGGCGGACGCATCTATCTGGATCGCCTGTCAGCACTGCCTGTTCAAACGCGGCGGGTATGGTTGATCAGCAGCAACGAAGCGCCGGATGAATTCGCGCCGCTGCCGAACGGCTGGCGCGAACTCAGTCGCCAGGACGGCGGAGGCGCCAGGGCGCGGTTGTTCGTGTTATGCAACGTACCGGCGCCGCAGCCTGAAGGCTGCCGCTAGACGAAGGCGTGAAGGTCTGGAGTGTCTGGCGGTGGCGTAAAAAATGCTGATCGGCTGGCGGTTCCTCACGCCGTCACTGCGGACCAGGGAGCATTCAGCTCCCGTGCGCTTAAGGCATCAATCAGGCGTGTCACTTTCGGGAGGCCACTGGCGAGCGGTATGCACCAGAGCTACGATTCTCACCACACTTGGCTCAAGTTGATAAACCAGGCGGTAGCTCGGGTGAGGAATGACTTCGCGTGTGCCCGAGATCCGACCCAAGGGGCCAATTTCCGGATTGTGGGCCAAGCCAGCCGCTGCAATACTGAAACGCCGGTCCATATCGGCAGCGGCCTGTGGGTTTTTATCGAATAGGAAATCCCAGATATCTCGACGGTCCTGCCCTGCTTCGGGTGTCCAGGCGACCCTCATTCCTGGTTATCTACTTGAGCGCGCCTTGCCGCGAATTCAGCTTCCAAAGCTTCATTGGAAATCTCTCGGCCCGCTTGTATGGATGCGCGCGAGGCATCGACTTTGCGCTGTAAGAATTCGTCATATTCTCTGGATTCCTGTTGCGCCTGTACGAACTTACGCATCATTTCGCGCACGATTTGCGATGCCGGGCGATGAGAGGCTTCGCATTCCGCCATGAATTGGTCGCGCAACTCCGATTCGAGTTTCAGTGTGAAGACGGCTAATTTGGACATGTACAAGTCCCTCCAATTTTGTATGGACGAAGTATATACATCGTCATTACGTATGAGTGGGGCGACATGAAGTGAGGTGACTGACGGTCGTAATCATCAGGCCGGTTGCACAGCCCCAATCATCACCCTAACGTCCGCCTCGTCGCCGCACATCGGCGATCGGATTTGGCGATCCGTACATCTACCCCATGGAACAGTTCACTCGACTCAAATCCAACCCAACCAGCGTCCCTGTCCTGGCCTTCAACACCTTCGCCCCCTCGCACCTGCTCCACGAAACAGCCCGCAGCCGCATCCGTATCGGCACTGAGCTGCTGGAAACCCTTACCGCCAAAACGCACAGCCAGAACCTCCATCACTTGGTCACGGCCGCGCAGCAGGCCTGAGGCCGGCAGTCCATCACGAGAGAGTGATCGGTCAGCCGCTGATGTTTTGCGGGTCGGCCGCACGCTCCCTGTAATGCGATGTAATGTCCTGTAATACCCCCACCCCCTCAACCTGCCAATACTCCTCCCACGGACCATCACCGCGACCAGCGGCCGTACCCTCAATGGCACACGTGGAGAACGATCAACATGGCTAACCCTTATCAGCTGACCCTGAAAAACAACTCTGTGAACCCATGGACTTTTTACGTCTACCAGACGGTACCGAATCAGTCCGCCAGCAACATCTTCTCGCTGGCGTGGTTCGCCAGCCCCTTCACTATCGCTCAAGGCACTCAAATCACTTTCGAGTGGACGATCGACTACGGCTTCGTATGGGGCGCGGTCGGCGAGGTGACGCCAGGCGTAACCTTCAACGCTTCGGATTGCGTCGGCGCCGACCTGGTCGACAGCAACACGATCAAGTTTTCCAACAACGCCAACACACCGTCTTTCAGCTCTCCGGCCAAAGGCAGCCCCTCCGGTTCGCTGGTGATCACCGCTGACAACTCAGTGCCCAACAAAAAATTCACGGTGGGCATGAGCGTCGGCGGTTCTGCTGCATTCGTCATGGAGGCGGGCCCGAACCTGACTCACCATTTCACCCCGACGCCGACCTACTACATCGCTGCCGGTTTCGAAGTCAAAGTCGGTACCGTTCTCGATGTCACTACGGTGAATCCGACCCAACAAGTGATTTTCCCTGACAACATTTATGCGCTGTCCTACGCCCTGGGTACGGACAACCGCTGGGTGAGCGCCTAAGCGGCATTGCGGCGGCGTTCGGGTAGCCCTGGCGCTGCCGTCGCCGGTGGCGGGCGGGTCTGGCCGTAGCGCCAGCCTTGCCCGTGATCGGTTTACGCCCTCAGCTTCGGAAAAGACACTATGCCCAGCAACCCCCACTACACGCTGTGGTTTGTCAATCAATCACTACGCAGTGGCCAAGCGTGCCTGTATCACGACCTTGCCAACGCCGCCTGTAATCAGCAGGGCGTGCGCCAGCATGCGTGGCGCGTCGCCGGGGCCAATCCGGGGGTGGTGGTTTGTTTTGAGTGGTGTCTGGACTACGATTTTGTCTGGCTCGATGACAGCGAGGCCACCAGCAGTTGCCAATTCGCCAGCGCCAAGCCCGAGATGGGAAGTGCTGTAATACTTGCCCAAACGCACTTTGGTTACGAATTTCGCGAGCGTCCCGAACCCGCGCCCAGTGGCCAGTTGATCATCCAGGGCGACCGCAGCTTGATCGCCACCCTGGCTCCAGGCGCAGGCCTGGGCATGCACGGCGGCGCCACACTCAGTGTGAACGCCGGCCCGAATATCACCACTGTATTTACGCCGGCGCGCAAGGCGCAGCTGGCCTACTGGATCAGCTTCGGTGCCTATGACCTCAAACCCAATGCGCCCCTGCATCCAGCCCAGTTCAACCTGCCGGCACGCATACGCTTTCCTGATCAGGTCTGCACCATGACGGCTGTCCTGGATGCGCAAAACGAGTGGACGCTCAGTACCGGTGAACCGTCGCCCAATCAGTTCAGGCAGAACCAGCCATGAAGGCACCGATCTATAGCCTGCGCCTGGCAAACGCCTCCGACCGCGACTGGACCTTCTTCGTCTACCAGGCTGCCGTCACGAAGGACGAGCGCATCGCCTCCCTGGTATGGATCGCCAGCCCCAGCCTGGTGCCGGCCGGTTCCCATGCGCTGCTGATGTGGCACGCCGAGCCCAGTTTCATCTGGTCGACCCATTCCCAGCACCCGTCGCCCATGCCCTTTACCGCCAGCGGCCAGTGCGTCGTCGACCTGGGGGTGGACCATGGCGTGCTGTTCAATCTGGACAACAACGCGCCCAGTTTTGAGTCGTGCACCCGCGCGGTGGCGCCGGGGCCGTGGACCATCGCGGTCGAGGACAACGTGCCCGACCACACCTACCTGATCGGAACCTGCATGGACGGTGCCGGTACTTTGGTGAGCACTGCAATGACATCCCGGCAATACGACTTCACCCCCGCTTACTGCATAGCGGCCGCAAACCATGTCGGCGCCGCCAGCGTGGTCGACCACAGTCGCCACCACCCGACGCTGAGGGTCCATTTTCCCGCTGACGTCTACGCGCTGAGTTTTTATCTGGATGAACACCATCACTGGCACCCAGGCGCCAAAAGCGGGATTTCCCCGCCATGCATTGATCGCCACCGTCCCGCTCAATAAGGAAAAAACATGACTAATCACATCAGCATCGGCGCCATTACCACGCCAAATCCCACGCTCTTCGTCGACATGGCCACATTGGATGCCACGGACCCCGACGCGGTGGAGTACCTCATTCAGACGCAGCCCCCCGGCTCCAACTGGTTTTACGTCAACCAATTCTGCTCATTGCTGACCACTTACTGGCTCAACGATCCAAACAGCCCGCAGGTTTACGGCCTCTCGAACCTGGTCGACGCCGTCAAGATCACAGCAGCCGGGCAACTGATCACACTGCTGGGCCTGGACAGTCAAACGAAGGAAGCGCAGTTGTCTATCGCCAACGCCAGCGTCGTCCTGCCTGCCGCCTTCGTTACAGCACTGCCAACGTATCCAGCAGGAACCAAGATTTGGGCCGGCAACAATGTGCACGTGCTGGGCTTTCTGATTACTCCCTCAACCACTCCCGGAGCGGATGTGCCCTTAACGTATACCGCTTACGACTCCAACATCGGTGTCGTGCAATTGGGACTGCTGCTTGCAGACTTGCCCCAGCGGCTGACAAAGATGGGCTATACCAGCCTGGTGGTAGGAGTGCCGGCATAAACGGCCAGGGCGCCGCCAGCCCGGCTGGCTGGCGCGCAACCTGCTCCAAGGGTTCAGCCCCGATCCCCCGTACGAGGAACGCACATGCCTGCTATTGCCGTGAACCAACGCGTCGTCCAGGGGGCGCTGAGCCAAGTCCCTTACGGGCATTCCATCGGTACCGATAACTGCTCGATTGGCGTAGGAATGATTGCGCGGATGAGTGACGGATCGTCCTGGTGCGCTCACTTCAACTGCAGCCTGCCAGGCAATCTCGACCAATTGGCGGCCATCCAGGCCGCCACGTTTTCGACATTGAGCGGCGCACTCCGCAGCGCGCCCTTGAGCCTGGATGCGTGTACCGGCGGCCAACTGAAGGGCGGCACCGCCGCGATCTGGGCCGGCATACAGCAATACTTCAACCAGGCAAAAAATCGCAGTTCGACACTCACCGACATCAAAACCGGCTGCAACGGCATTTATGCCGACCGCACCAAAGGCGTTCGCTGCCTGGGGGCTGCAGAGCACCTGAGCGGCCACCCAGCCCCGAGCAACAGCAAGGCCACCGTGCCGCCACCGCTCCAGGGTTTTGATACCGATAGCGTGCTGGATGAAAAGATGGTGCTGGAGTTTGTTTCGCGTCATTACGGGTTTTGCCTGCGTTACCTTTCCCATGAGGACAACGCGAACAAAGGCGATCTGAGTGCCGACGAAGCGCTGCTTATCCGACAACACGGCCTCGGGCTGATGCCGGTGCAGCACGTGCGCTTCTACCCCTGGTCGCCGACCGGCGCGTTGGGCAAAGAGTATGGGCAATACGCCGTGGCCCACGCCCAGACCGTTGGCATACCCCACGGCGTCAGCGTCTGGATGGACCTGGAAAACGTCAATATCAAAAGCGCGGCGCAGGCGGTGATTGACTACTGCAATGCCTGGTTCCTGGCTGTGAAAGACGCGGGCTACTCGCCCGGCCTCTATGTCGGCGCCAATAGCGGACTGAGCGGCGAGCAGCTCTACCAATTGCCGTTCCAGGCCTACTGGAAATCCATCAGCAGCGTGCCGGACATTCCGGGGCGCGGCTACCAAATGGTGCAGTCGATCCCGCCCAAAGCAGTCTCGAGCAAGCTGCCGATAGCGATTGATTCGAACTATGCGACCACCGATAACAAGGGCGGGTACCCGCAATTGTGGCCCGCCCTGCTCCCATCCTAGTGGGTTGACGGCCAGAAGCGGCCCTCCAGTGCCGAACCCCGCGTGATCTGAAAGTACAGGCTGCCAATGCGCAATTCGCGACGCCGCCGCTCGATCAGCTCGGGTGCCTGGCCGGTGGCCGCGATGGCCCTTCGGAACTGGGTGCGGGCGCGAAAAATGTGGATATTCAAGTGCGCCTCGTCGATGCCCAGGCTTTGGGCCAGCTCCGCCGTCTCGATCCATCCCTGGCTGGAGAGGTCCAGCCCGCGTTCGGCGTCACGCAAGCGATGCCTGGCCAGCGCCAGCACGCTGTAATGGTGGGTGCGCTCACCCAGCGCGATTGATGCGACCTGCGTCGCGACCTGCAAGGTGACGTGTTCCTCGTTCAGGCTCACCGCAAAATCGAGGCGCAGCGCCTCCTGGCGCGCCGCAACATCCGTGTCGGTTATCGGTTCTGCTGAATTGCCCATGGTGTCCGCCGTTCAGAATGCCAAGTATCGAATGAAAGGGGAAAACGCTGTCGATGCCGCTCACAGCCACAACTGTGCCCAAGGGGAGCCAGCGCCGCTGGTGAACTTGATCAAGTAGTTGACTGCAATGTTGCTGGGGCGTGTCTCAAACTGGCTGACACCGGCGCTCAACACATTGCCTTGGGCGTCCGTCGGTGCCGATGTCACCGACTGCCCAGGCGTGGCGCTGTCTGCCGAGCCGGCTTCGACGATCTGCACGGCCACGGGCACGGTTTGATAGGTGTGTTCGTGAGTCAGCATCGCGGCAGTCTGGCGCGAGCCGATCCCCGCCTTGACCTTAGCGCTGCCGGTGGGGTCGGTGCGTATCGCGGTGTCCGGGTCCTTAAGGGCGCCACAATCGTTGCCACGCAGGAACGTGCCACGGTAATCGGGGATATGAAAGGTCGCGCCGCTGCCGCCGTACAGGTAACCCAGCATGGCGTGCAGCTCCTCGTACACGCTCACTTCAAGCTCGCGCCCGTCGCATAACATCCAGCCCCATGCCTCAATCGGGAGCAGGCTGCTGTCCGCCGTTACGTCTGCAGGTTTGGCGGTATTCGGCACCGGGGTGCCCACAGCCCCCGCGAAGGCGGTCACCGCCCCGACCGGCAAGCTGCCGTCCGACACCAGGCCCATCGGCCACGCGCCGTGACGCCTGCTCATAGAATGCCCTCCAGGGAAACGCCGTCGATCACTTGCATCGCCGTGGGCACCAGGATCTCCCAGGGTTGGCCGACGCACTGAGCGCCGTCGTGCGCTGTCTCGCTCGACTTCAGCGCGTTGACGGTGGCCACGTCGTGGGCTTCGACCGGTACGCTGTCATCGCCCGCCTGCCAGAGCTGGCCGGAAGATAGCAGGTAGAGCACAGACAAGGCCTTGCGCGGCCGGGCCGGCACCAGCACCCGGGCCAGATCGGCAGCCTGGAAGGCCGCCAATGGCGACAGAGCCTCGCCGTCATCGTCGACTGCCAACGGATAATGCGCGCCGTCCTCCTGGCGATAGAACTGAATATTCATCTCATCCCATTCGAACAGATCGTCGATAAATTGCACGCGTCCCGGCCCCGCCAGGGTGCCGCCCGCGAACGTCGGCGCAGACGGGTCCAGGTCGCCGGTCAACTCGG
>NZ_CVTX01000081.1:0-14167 GCF_900005715.1 Pseudomonas sp. 34 E 7 | reverse complement strand
GACCTGCCCGGCAAAGCGGCCAAACCCGAGGCGCCCACCGCGCCCGCCGACACCCGTTGCTTCCCGATCAAAGACATCGAACTCAAAGGCGCCGACAGCCTGCCGGCCTCCGAGCGCGAGCGCCTGCTCAAGCCCTATGTCGGCCAATGCCTGGGCGTGTCCCAGCTCAACGACCTGCTCAAGGCCATCACCGACTACTACCTCGGCAAAGGCCGCGTCACCAGCCGCGCCTACCTGCCGCAGCAAGACCTCTCCACCGGCCACCTGCAAGTGCTGGTGGTGGAAGGCAAGCTCGAAGCCTTGCGCAGCGCCGAAGGCAGCACCGTGACCGAACGCGAACTGGCCATGGCCTTTCCCGGCAAGGTCGGCGAAGCGCTGAACCTGCGTGAAATCGAGCAACTGGTGGACCAGCTCAACCGTCTGCCGTCCAAACAGGCGCAGATGGAACTGACCCCCGGCAAGCAAGTCGGCGGCAGCGACGTGGTGGTCAAGAACACCGCGCAAAAGCCCTGGCGCGCCAGCCTGTCGCGCAATAACGACGGCCAGAAAAGCACCGGCGAACAGCAATGGGGCGCCGGCCTTGAATGGGACAGCCCGCTGGGCCTGGGCGACCAGTTGATTCTGCGCGGCGGCCATGACGCCATCAGCGACCACCAGAAAACCTCGAAAAACACCATGCTCTATTACAACGTGCCGTGGGGCTGGTGGAACTTCAGCTACACCTACAGCGAGAGCGACTACCGCACCTTCGGCGTGACCGACGACTTCAAATACAAGCAGGACGGCGACAACCAGAACCACCAACTGCGCGCCGAACGGGTCATCCACCGCGATGACGTGAGCAAGACCTCGGTCAACGTCGGCCTCGCGCACCTGCGCACCAACAACTACATCCTCGACGTGCGCACCGCGCCTAGCAGCAACCGCCTCAGCGAACTGCAACTGGGCGTCAACCACGGTCGGCGTATCGGCACAGCCTTCGTCAACCTGGACCTGGGCATGCAAAACGGCATCGGCCTGCTCGACGCCCAGTCCCAGGAAGAGCGCGACGCCTTCGGCCGCCGCCAGCCGAACTCGCGCTACCGCAAATACACCGCCACCGTCAGCTACCTGCAACCGTTCAGTCTGTGGGGCGAGTCGTTCAGCTTCAGCAGCCTGGCCACCGGTCAACGCAGTGAAGACCCGCTGTTCTCGCCCCAGCGCATGAGCCTCGGCGGCTCGGCTTCGGTGCGCGGTTTCAAGGACCAGTTGCTGACCGGCGACAGCGGCGGCTACTGGCGCAACGAAGTGCGCTGGGCGCGCCCGGTGACCCTCGACTGGATGCGCCCGGCCTTCTTCGAATACGGCGCCAGCGTCGGCTACGACCAGGGCGTGATCCGCAACGACCGCTACAACGACAACGTTCATGGCCGCGTGTCCAGCAACTCCCTGGAGCTGTTCGCCCGAGGCAAGAACGTCAGCACCAGCGTGACCTTTGCCCACTCGCTGGAAAAACCCGGAGTCGTCACCGAGCGCGAAGCGCCGATCTACTTCCGCCTGGATTTGTTCCTGTAATTCAACGTTGCGCCGCAGCGAGAAACTGAAAATGGACGTTCGACAATTTGCCTTCCTGGCCCGCCAACCTTCCGCCGCCCTGAAGCCGCGAAACGCGTTCTTCGGCCTGCCCAAACGCGGGCTGGCGCTGATCCTCGCCAACGCGCTGTTCTGGCAGCCGCTGCTGGCCCAGGCCGAGGGCATCGTGGTCAGTGCGCCAGGTACCACGGTGGGCGCGGCGGGCAATGGCGTGCCGGTGGTGAACATCGCCACACCGAACGGCGCAGGCTTGTCCCATAACCAGTTCCAGCAGTACAACGTCGGCCCCAACGGCGTGATTCTCAACAACGCCAACGGCGCGCTGCAAAACACCCAACTGGGCGGGATCATTGTCGGCAACCCCAACCTCAAGGGCGGCGCGGCCAGCGTCATTCTTAACGAAGTCAACGGCGGCAGCGCCAGTCAGTTGCGCGGTTATACCGAAGTGGCGGGGCAGTCGGCCAAGGTCATCGTGGCCAACCCGTACGGCGTGACGTGCAGCGGTTGCGGCTTTATCAATACGCCCAACGTGACCCTGACCACGGGTAAGCCGGTCATCGACCCGACCGGCCAGTTGAAAAGCTACCAGGTCGATGGCGGCGCCGTGACCATCGATGGCGAAGGCCTGAACGCCAGCAACGTCGACCGCTTCGACATCATCACCCGCTCGGCCAGGATCAACGCGCAAATCAACGCCCGCGAACTCAACGTCATCGCCGGGCGCAACGACGTCGATGCACAAAGCCTGAAAACCACCGCCCGCGCCGATGACGGCAGCGCCAAACCCGAGCTTGCGATCGACTCGTCGGCCCTGGGCGGCATGTACGCCGGCGCGATCAAACTGGTGGGCACCGAAGCCGGTGTGGGCGTGAAGCTCGATGGCACCCTGGCGGCCAGTGGTGGGGATATCCAGCTTGATGCCAACGGGCGCTTGAGCATGGTCAATGCCAAGGCCAGCGAAGCGGTGGTGATCAAGGCCGACCAGCTTGATGCCACGGGCGCGGTGTATGCCGGTACCCGAATCGATGCGCAAACCACCACAGGCTTGAGCAACCAGAAAAGCTTCGCCGCGCGCGACAGCATCAGCCTGACCAGCAGCGGGCAGGTGATCAACAACGGCATCATCGAGGCCGGCGTGAATGCCGATGAAAGCCGCAATACCAACGGCGACGTCAACCTGACGGCGGCGAGCCTGAAAAACAGCCAAAGCGTGGTTGCCAGTCGCACCCTGACGGTCGCCGCTGCACAAACCCTGGATAACCAGGGCGGCACCTTGAGCGGTGTGAAAACCGTGGCCAGCGCAGGCCAGTTCGATAACCGGGGCGGCCGGGTTCTGGGGGCCGACGCGCTCAAGGTCAATGCCACCGGCCTGGATAACCGAGCGGCTGGCCTGGTGCACAGTGATAACAGCACCGACGTCACAGTGACGGCTGCTCTGGATAACCGGAACGGCCGAGTAATAGGCCTCAAGAACCTGACGCTCAACGCCGGGCAATTGACCAACGATAACGGCTTGGTCGCAAGCCAGGAACAGACCCAGGTAACGGCCGGGGCGTTGAGCAACCGGGCGGGCGAAATTTCCGCCCAGCACACCACCCTTAGCGCCACGTCGCTGGATAACCGTTCCGGCAAACTGCTGGGCAGCCAACTCAACGTGACCGCCAGCGGCGCCATTGATAACCGCCTGGGGATTTTCTCCGCCACCAGCCTGCTGACGGTGCAAGCCGCAAGCCTGGATAACAGCGACCAAGGCTCCGTCGCCAGCCAGGGCAACCTGACCGCGACCATCGCCGGGCTGCTCGACAATCACAATCAAGGCAACCTGGTCAGCCAAGGGGCCCAGCAGGTTCGGGTCGGTCAACTGAACAACGCTCAGGCTGGGCTGGTATCGAGTAAAACCACCCTGGCGCTGCAGGGCGATACCCTGGCCAACCAGGGCGGCCTAGTGATCGCTGATGGTGCATTGACCCTGACCGGTGGCAGCGTCGACAACAGCAATGGCGGCCAACTGAGCAGTGATAGCCGGTTGACGCTCAATGCCAACCATCTGGAAAACGGCGCCGGTCGAATCAGTGCCAAGGGTGATCTGCAGGCCACCGTCGGCGTGCTCAACCAGCAAGCGGGTGAGTTGGTCAGTGAAGGCGTGCTGAGCCTTGCCGGCACCTCGGTGGACAACCGCAACGGCGGTCTCATTGCCGCCACCAACGGCGTTGATTTGCGCAGCCAAACCGTGCTCAACCAGCAAGGCGAGATCTCCAGCCAGGCCAAGGTGCTGCTGGTGGCCGACCAGTTGAACAACAACGCCGGCAAGGTGATTGGTGACAGCGGCTTGAGCCTGACCGTGCAACGCCTGCTCAACCAGAGCAAAGGCCTGCTGGCGGGACGTGAGGGCCTCGTACTGAACGGCGGTCAACTGGATAACAGCTTGGGCGGCCGCATCACCAGCCAGAAAGGCCTGAATATCAACCTGACCGGTGACCTGCTCAACCATGACCAAGGCACCTTGCTCAGTGAAGGCGCGTTAACGGTGAAGGCTGGCACGCTGGACAACCGCCAGGGCGGCATTCTGTCCGCCGCCAACGCGCTGTCGATCACAACCGACGGCCAACTGAACAATCAGGCGGGCAAGCTGCTGGCCGATGGTACGGCCACCCTGGTGAGCGCTGCGCTGAACAACAGCCAGGGCGGTGTGATCAGCGCCAAGCAACAGGTTGACGTGCGCAGCGCGGGGTTGGACAACAGCCAGCGCGGCAGCATCAGCAGTGACGCCGGCATCACCCTCAATGCCGGGCAACTGGACAACAGCCAGCAAGGTTCGATCTTTGCCAAGTCCACGGTCAAGGCCACCCTGACCGGGCTCGACCAGCATGACCGTGGCGAGTTGGTCAGCGATACCCACATCGATCTGGACTTGAGCCATGGGCAACTGATCAACCGCGATCACGGGCTGATTGCGACCCCCGGCCAATTGCTGCTGAGCAACCTGGGCAGCGTCGACAACAGCCAGGGCGGCGAGATTTCCAGCACCCAATCCTTCCTGTTGACGGCCGACGCGCTGAACAACCGGGGCGGCAAAGTCATCAGTGGCGACAGCCTTCAGGTGCGCATCGCCAAGGCGCTGGATAACAGCGTCGAAGGTGTGTTGTCAGCCAAGCACCTCTTGCAGGTGGATGCCGATAGCCTGGACAACCAGGCCGGTGGCGCCCTCGCCAGCCGTGGCGCGCTGGACCTGAAGGTCACAGGCCTTCTCGACAACCATAACCAGGGGCTGATTTCTGCTGCCACTGCGCTGACTGCAACCTCCGGCTCATTGAACAACAGCGACAAGGGCCGCTTCTCGGGCGGCACGCTGCAGACGCTCAACACCGGCGCGCTGGATAACCGCCAGGGCGGGCAACTGGTCAGCGATGGCAGCCTGACAATCACCGCAGCTGACGTGGATAACCGCAGCGGCGTAATCGGCAGCCAGCACGCCTTGAACCTGACCGTCGCCAATCTCGACAACAGTGCGGGCCTGATCAACAGCCAAAGCGATCTCACCTTGGCAGGCCAGCGTGTGGACTCAAGCCAGGGCGGAGAAATCTCGTCCAAGGGCGACTTGAAACTCACGGTCCAGAAGCTGATCCAGCGCCAGGGCCGCTTGATCGGCGAACGCGCCGTGAGCCTCGACCTGCAAGGCGGCGATCTGGACAACAGCGCGGGCTTGATCAGCGCCAATGGACCGTTGACCTTCGCGCGCCTGGCCAACCTGACCAACCGTGAACAAGGCGAAATCTCCAGCCAGGCGGCGTTCAGCGTGGCCGCCAAGCGCATTGATAACGGTGGTCGCGGGGTCATCCTCAGTGCCGATCAATTGCGTCTCGAAGCGGATGCCGTGGTCAACGCTGACAAGGGTTTGATCTCCGGCTGGAATGGCCTGACGGTCGTCGGGGGCAGCCTGGACAACAGCGCCGAGGGCACGTTGTCGAGCAAGAGCGGTACCCTGCTCACCACGCTCACCGGCACGCTGGATAACCACGCGGCAGGTGCCCTGGTCAGTCAGGGCAAGCAAACCATCAGCGCGGCCGGCCTGAACAATGATCAAGGGATCATCTCAGGCCAGGCGGATGTCAGCCTTACCGTCGCCGGGCGCCTGGACAACAGCAACGGCGGCTTGATTTCCGCCGGTCAACACCTGGGCTTCAACCATGCCCAGAGTGAAATCCTCAACCGTGGCGGCCAGATCAGTGCTGCCAACATCACCCTGGTTGGCCAAAGTCTGGACAACAGCGCCGGTCAACTGATCAGCCAGGGCACCCTGGAAGGCACCCTCAGCGGTGCGCTGATCAACGCCAACAACGCCCGTCTGGCCAGTGGCGCAGCCCTGCTGCTGAACGCGTCGAGCCTGGACAACCGGGGCGGCCAACTGGTCAGCCAGGACCGGCTCGACCTGACCCTCGCCGACGATCTGGATAACCGCGACAAAGGCACCCTCGCCAGCCAGAAAGACCTGGTGATCAAGCTGTTGGCCGGTGACGTCAACAACCAGCAGGACGGCCTGATTTTCAGCCAGAAGGGCAAGCTCGATCTGGCCGCCCGTACCCTGAATAACCAGAAAGGCACGCTGCAAAGCCAAGTCGATAACCGGCTACGTTTGAGTGGCGCCCTGAACAACCAGGGCGGCCGGGTCGACAGCCTCAGTGGCAACCTGGACCTGCAAACCGCCAGTGTGGTCAACACCGCCGGCGGCATACTCAACAGCAGCAAGGGCTGGATCAAACTGGTCAGCGGCCTGTTCGACAACGGCAGCGGGATCACCCAGGCGCAATCGCTGGACATCACCGCCAACGGCGGCTTGCTCAACCAACTGGGGCACCTCTCGGCCCTGGGCGGTGAAAACCGTATCGTCACCAGCACCTTGAATAACCAGGGTGGCGGTGTGTATGCCGACACCTTGCTCAAGGTCACGGCCCAGGATTTCGATAACCAGGGCACGGCTGCCGGCAATGGCGGCAATGGCGGCAAGGTCGGCGCGCGCACCATCGACTTCGGCCTGACAGGCGCCCTGAGCAACCGCTTTGGCCTGATCGAAAGCGACGACACCCTGGGCCTCACCGCGCAAACCATCAGCAACGTGGGCGGCACGCTGCGGGCCATGGGCCGCACCGGTTCCACCCGCATCAGCACACTGGGGGTGTTCGATAACCGCCTCGGTGCGCTGGAAAGCGCCAACGAAGCGCTCGACCTGCAAGCGGCCAGCCTGGACAACAACGGCGGGCGCATCGTGCACACCGGCAGCGGCACATTCGACCTGACGTCCGACCAGGTCACCCGTGCCGGCGGCAGCTTCATCACCAGCGGCCAGCTGGACATCACGGCCGCCAAGTGGACCAACAGCAGCGTAATTCAGGCCGCACGCCTGAACCTCGACATCGGCGAGTTCACCCAGACCGCCAGCGGCCAGTTGCTGGGCGCACAAAGCCTGACCGGCATCGGCGGCACCTGGACCAACGAAGGCCTGCTGGCCAGCGATGGCACCCTCAACCTGACACTGACCGGTGGCTACAGCGGCAACGGCCGCATCAGCAGCCTGGGCGCCATGAGCCTCACCAGCGCCCGCATGGACCTGGGCGATAACGCACGCATTGCCGGCGGTGAACTTACCCAGGTCAACAGCACCACCCTGAACAATCGCGGGCGCCTGACCGCCATCGGCGACCTGACCGTCAACGCCACCACCTTGAACAACTACGGCACCCTGGGCGGCGCTGGAAAGGTCCGCCTGAACGCCACTCACCTGCTCAACGACAAGGGCCTGGTCTTCAGCGGCAACGACATGACGTTGCGCGTCAATGATTTCAGCAACCGCTATGGCGACGTCTACAGCCTGGGCGGCCTGGACATTGCTCGCGACGACGCCAACGGGCGCAGCGTCCTGATCGAAAACGTCTCCGGCACCCTGGAAAGCACCGGCAACATGCGTTTGCTGGCCGACACCCTGAGCAACCGCCGCGACCAGTTCAGCACCGAAATGAAACTGGTGTCGGGCAGCTTCGACACCTACTACGACGACTTCTGTGACGGCAAGGGCTGTGAAGTGCACTTCCGCTCGGTTGAGCGCTACGAGGACGTCGTCACCGGCAGTTCCCCCACGGCGTATATCTCATCGGGTGCAGGCCTGACCGTTGGCGCGCAAACCGTCGACAACCTCTACAGCTCAATCTCGGCTGCGGGCAATATCCAGATCGATACTGGTGTACTGAACAACACAGGCGCAGCAGGTGGCGAAGATCGCCACTTCGACTCGGAGTTCTATACCCGCAACGACAGCGTCTACAACACGTTTATCACTCGCAGGGATCAGTTCAACCTCTACAACAACCCCAACTCGGCCGACTACCGTCCCGGCGAAATGACCATCGCCAAGCTGAGAGACGGGATCGGTAACTTCTACAACGACTCCAGTTATGTCGTCGCCACCGCCGGACGTGTGATTGCCCCCGCTGTTATTCAGGCGGCCGGTTCCGTCACCGTTAACGCCACGCAGCAAATCAACAACAGCGTGATCCGCGCCAACGCCACGGATATCAATACGCCGGCGCAAAACCGCAACACCAACTCCGACGTGTTTGCCTCCACGGTCAAACCGGCGATCACTGCGCAACTGCCGCCGGACCTGGCCCAGCGTCAGGTCAACCCGGTGACCTTGCCTGGCTTCAGTTTGCCGACCAGTCAGAACGGCTTGTTCCGCCTCAGCGGCCAGGCCGCAAAGGCCGGCGCAGCGGGTAAAACCGCCACCGGTAGCGGTGACTTCAGCGTGAACGGGCGAGTGGTCAGCGCCGCCGAGCGCGAGAAAACCCTCGACTACAGCGCCGTGCAAGAACGCGGCTTCAGCCTCGATGGCCAGCCGGTCAGCGGCGCGGTCACTGGCCAGGGCCCGCGGGTGCTGGACAGCCGCGCGCCTTCGGTCACCCGCGTACAGGGTGTGCCGGACATTGCCCCGGTGGATAACAGCCACAAATACCTGATCGAAACCAACCCGGCGCTCACTGACCTCAAGCAGTTCATGAGTTCCGACTACCTGCTCGGCAAACTCGGCTACAACCCTGACGCCAGTTGGAAGCGCCTGGGCGACGGCCTCTACGAGCAGCGCCTGATCCGCGAAGCCGTGGTGGCGCGTACCGGCCAGCGCTACATCAACGGCCTCGCCAGCGACGACGCGCTGTTCCGCTACCTGATGGACAACGCCATCTCCTACAAGGACTCGCTCAACCTGCAACTCGGCGTGTCGCTGACCGCCGAGCAAGTGGCGGCGCTGACCCACGACATCGTCTGGATGGAAGAGGCCGAGGTCAACGGCGAGAAAGTCCTGACCCCCGTGCTTTACCTGGCCCAGGCCAACAACCGCCTGGCCCCCAACGGCGCGCTGATCCAGGGCCAGGACGTAAGCCTGATCAGCGGTGGCGACCTGCACAACAGCGGCACCCTGCGCGCCACCAACAACCTGAGCATGGTCGCGGGCAACATCGACAACAGCGGCCTGATGCAAGCCGGCAACCGCCTGGAAATGCTCGCCACCGACTCGATCCGCAACAGCCGTGGCGGCATCATCACCGGCCGCGACATCAGCGCCACGGCCGTGACCGGCGACATCATCAACGAGCGCACCGTCACCACCTTCAAGCGTGACGGCGAGCGATTCCAACTGCGCGACGACGTGGCCAGCGATGCCTCGCGCTTCGAAGCTACCGACACCTTGAGGCTTAACGCCGGCCGGGATGTGCTCAACGTAGGCAGCACGCTGAAAGCGGGCGGCAACGCCAGTGTGACCGCGGGCCGCGACGTAGTGATCGCCAGCCAGACCGAAGAAGACAGCGCCGCCTACCAGCGCCGCCGGGTCAAAAGCACTGAACAAACCCTGCTGCAACACGGCTCCAGCGTGGAGGTGGGCGGCAACCTTGCCATCGACGCCCGACGCGACATCGCCGTGGTCGCCAGCACCGTCAGCGCGGCCAAAGACCTGAGCGTCAAAGCCGGCGAAAACCTGACCCTGGCCGCTGCCGCCAACGAACAGCACGACTACTCCAAAGGCAAAAAAGGCCAGACCAAAACCACCACCCAACTGGACAGCGTCACCCAACAAAGCGCCGAACTCAAAGCCGGCGGCGACCTGATCGCCGTGGCCGGCACCGACCTGACCCTGGTCGCGAGCAAAATCAGCGCAGGCAACGAAGCCTACGTGCATGCCGACAACGAACTGCAACTGCTTGCCGCGCAAGACAGTCACTACTCGCTGTATGACATGAGCAAGAAGGGCAATTGGGGCAGCAAGAAGACCCAGCGGGATGAAGTGACCGATGTGAAGAATGTCGGGAGCGAGATTAAGACGGGGGGTGACCTGACGCTGGAAAGTGGTGGGGATCAGAAGTATCAAGCGGCGAAGCTCGACAGTGGCGGGGATATTGCGATTGTCAGTGGTGGGGCGGTGACGTTTGAGGCGGTGAAGGATCTGCACGACGAGAGCCACACCAAGAGCAAGGGTGACCTCGCCTGGACCAGCTCCAAGGGTAAGGGGAATACCGACGAGACGCTACGTCAGACGCAGATGATTGCAGAAGGCAGCGTCGTGATCAAAGCCGTCGATGGCTTGAAGATTGATATCAAACACATCGATCAGAATACGGTTAGCCAGACGATTGATGTAATGGTTAAAGCCGACCCGCAACTGGCTTGGTTAAAAGAGGCCGAGCAGCGTGGAGACGTGGATTGGCGCCAGGTTAAAGAACTGCACGACAGTTTCAAATATAGCAATTCAGGCTTAGGCGCCGGCGCACAAATCATCATTGCGATCATTGTTACGTACTTCACGATGGGGGCCGCCAGCGGTGTAATCGCCTCTACGGGGGTGGGGACGTCGATGGCTAGTGCCACGGCTGCTTCTACCGCCGTGTCTGCTGCAGGCTGGGCCAATGCTGCGGGCAGCGTCATAGCGGGTGGCATGGCGAGTAACGCTACGATCAGCGCCATCAATAACCGGGGCAACCTGAGCACCGTCTTCAAGGATGTCACTTCCAGCGATGCGATGAGGGGCTATGTAGTATCCGGTGTAACGGCTGGCTTGACTGCTGGTGTATATGACAAATGGACCGGCACTCAGACCGGCACTTCCACTGCACTATCCAACTCAGGTGCGGTTGCGACCGTGAGTCCGTTGAGCACTTGGCAAGGCGTGGGGCAGTTCACGACTAACCAGGTACTGCAAAACGGTACGTCCGTATTGCTGGATCGAGCGCTCGGAGGGGAGGGCCGCCTGGGTGATGCGTTGCAAAATAGCTTGGCCAATGCATTCGCGGCCTACGGTTTCAACCTGATTGGCGATACCACAAGAGGTCACTTGGCCGATGGGGGCATCGCCAAGATCGGGCTACATGCAGTGATGGGCGGGTTGGCGGCCGAGGCCTCGGGAGGGGATTTCCGCACGGGCGCCCTGGCAGCTGGCGTGAATGAGGCATTGGTAGATAGCCTTTACAAGAACTACGCCGACATGCCCGATGACCAGAAGAAACGTTTACTGGTCATGAATTCGCAGGTGGTCGGTGTACTTGCTGCATCGGTACAGGGCGGTGCTGATGCTGAAAGTCTGCAAACGGGCGCATGGGTGGCGGGTAGTGCGACACAGTACAACTACCTGTTTCACCAGGAAGTGGAGGAGATGACTGAGGAGGTTGCTAGCAAGAAAACCGAGGCTGAAAAAAACGAGGTGCGTGCCCGCTACGCGCAACTTGACGGAGCTAGAGACGCGGAGCTGCGGTCGGTTTGCCAAGCTGCTCCCGCTGCATGTGATGCAGTATCAAATCGTTTAATCGCGGATGAGCCCAAGCTGCGTGAGTTGGCCAAATCGCTCTATGCACAAGGTCATACCAGTGAAGCCACTACGATTGCGGCAATTATCATCAGCAATAACACCTCGGCGACGTTAACGATAGCAACGGAACTGGCGGCATTGCGGGATGGTGACCAGTCTTCATTCTGGGACGCTGCTGCTGGTACATTACTAGGCGCGTCGCTTGGAGGTATGAGGCCGGGTGGAGGTGGCGTCGGTGCAAAAGCGACAGGCAAACTGCCTGTTCCCAACGATCTTCCGACAAATATCCATGCAGGACAGCAGGGGAAACATATCAAAGGCCACAATAACTTTGAGGAAGGACGTAGTTATTTTAATAATGGCGTCGACCCGGCTGAACTTTTAGGTGGAGTCCACAGTGGTAAATATCCGATTGTTGGTTCCGGGGCTCGTGGTAACCCGATTGTGGATTTTGGAAGACCGATAGGTATTGACGGACGGACAGGGCAGCCTGTAACCAAAGGTCAAGTCCACTATGGGAAAAATGGTGCCCATATTGTTCCAGATGCGAGGAACTAAGATGCTATTCGCGAAAAAATTGCCGGATTGGCTCGTGGCGTGCTTCCGCATTGCGCTACTTGGCGAGATATACCCTAATATTAGAGCCATCGCCGTCGGATATCATGATGGTGGTTTTGTGTTAATTCGATACTATCTTGATCGTCAGCCAACAGACTTTGATTTGGAGAGCCTGGAGGTTGTAGCTACAAATTTAGATGCACTGGGAGGGAAAGAGCAGGCGATCAACAAAATTGATATCCAGTGCGTGCATGCGGCGGGTGCTAAGCGAGATTTAGATCCGATTAGTGGATTTGTATACTCTAGGCGAGAGCACGAATAAAAAGGTCCAGAAGGCACTGCCACGATTGGAGGTCAAGCAGCTTCTACACTTCCGAAGACCTTTGGCGAGTCGGTCCTCGGTCATAACACCCAGATTGGTGTGCGAAATAGTAAAGCGGGGAAAAATGGGGTCAGACCACTATTCTTCTGGCGGAGCACTAAACGTGGTCTGACCCCTATTTTTCCTAGTCAGCAACCTAGTCGGGTCTTGTCAAATGTCGACAGGCGGGGTAACCCTCAACCGGGGAAAATCTATGAATTTGAGGTTCCAGCTCCAGGCGGCGGTATCAAAACAGTGAGGATCCGTGATGATGCGGGGGGGCATGATTTCGGTTCAGGTAACTCACAAAATCGAGGGCCCCACTTTAACGACGCATCTGGAAAACACTATGACTACTAATATTAAAGTTATAAGTACACCAGATATTTCGATGATTAACGAAGTGATTGGCGCCATTTATGAGTCAGAGGATTCTGAGTTAGTACTATCGGCAGCTAGCTTTTTAGTAAGTGATGTTTAGGGAAAAATGGGGTCAGACCCTGAGGAATCCCCACAAATTCACCCTAAGCTCTGCGCTTGATGGCGCACCTCATCACGCAGAGTCCGCTCCAATATTTCCAAGTGTTCTCGTCCTCCAAAATCTGTGCAGCTTCGCCAGTATTCCAAGCCTAGTCGCCACAATGAAAGCACTCGCTTTTCTTTGATGCTGTTGCTTTGGTAGCGTCGCTCCAAGCCGCGTTCTCGTGCCTGCAGCCCCGTTAAAAACAGAAGGTAGTTGGCCAAAGCAGCAATCAACAACAACACCTCAATGCGCTTTGGACAGTGGCTTCGATGCAGATTCAGGCCTAATCCCAAGTGCTCACTTTTTACATCTCGAAAGCCTTCTTCGATCTGCATACGGCGCTTATAGATCGCCACTATTTTTGCTGGATTCCATTCGTCTTGCCTCAAATTGCTGGCAAGTAACCAGGGCTCCCGTTCACGCCTGGCTGACTGTCGGCTGAGCTTACTTTTGGCGATTGAGCCAGTCACTCGTTGATGCTTTCGGCCCTTGGCTGAATGTCGCACACAGTACAAATTGATCAAGTGCGGAGCGCTACGCGTCATCTCGACCCGACCAAGCGACTTGGGTGACGAAGTGGCCAAAGCATAGAGATTTTGCACGGGCAGCCACTCATTTTCGTCGCCACGATAAAGCTCCCGATTTCGTATACGAGCCACGTAGTACCAGCCCTGTGCGGCCACTGCTTTCATCCATGGGCGCCGGAAACCTGCATCAGTAACCATCACTGGAACACATCCATCGGGCAGTAGTTCAGCCAGTGTTTTGAGCAGGCGGTTTTGATATTTGGGGCAGCCCTCGCGTTCATGAACACTTTCATAAATAGGGAATGAGCGTCCCGCTAGAGGTATCGCGGCCCTCAACAAAAAAGCGTTGCCGGGAGCATCAATTCGGGACCAGTCAACCAAGATTAATGGGTGCTTCACCGACCCCAGCAATGCCCGCAGGATCACCCAGTAGAACAGCGGACGCTCTGCTCTTAGGTGTTGATTGCCCAGTAACCGATCAACCCGCTTGATTGCATGTTTTGGGAATGCCTGACCTGGCATAAAACGTCCGAGCGCTGTCAGCGTCAGGCGGCGGCCTTGCAGTAACGAACTGACACAACTCATCAGTGTTGTCAGGCGACGAGAGTGGATTGAAGGCAGTGCTTGAGCGAGCGCTCTGTGTAAAAATCGGATGGCCTGCATGGGTTTGGGATCTTGTTTTTGTGTGGTGCAAACCAAGTTGCCGACTCATGCAGGCTTCTTCAATAACTCCAACTTCTTGATTTTTCGTAAGAAAAATCGGGGATCCCTCAGGGTCTGAC
>NZ_CVTX01000051.1:0-6997 GCF_900005715.1 Pseudomonas sp. 34 E 7 | reverse complement strand
GGCCGCCAACCGCCATCACGCGGCGTTGCAGCCGTTGGTGGGCTGCTTCGTCAATACCCTGGTCTATCGCCAGAAGCTCTCCGGCACGGCCAGCCTGCTGCAACTGATGCGCGAATTGCAGGCGCTGTCCGTGGCGGTGCAGTCGCATCAGGACCTGCCCTTCGATTACCTGATCGAACAGCTCGGCGTGGCCCGCCAGGTCAGCTACAACCCGTTGTTCCAGGCCATGTTCAACTACTTCCCGGGCCATGCCCTGGAGCGTTTCGAGCTGACCGATCTGATCGCCGAGCCGCTCGACAATCGCCCGGACAGCGCCCTGTGCGACCTGCATCTGGACGTGCGCGACAGCGAACACGGCATCGCCCTGAGCCTGCAGTACAGCAGCGAGCTGTTCGGCGAGCAGACCGCGCAGGTGATGCTCGAGCAGTATCTGGCGCTGCTCGATGCCGTGCTCGAACAACCGCAGCAGGTACTGGGCGAACTCGCCTGGCAGCCTGAGCAGCGCGCGCTGGCGCGTTTGCACGGTGAGCCCGTGGAGGGTCGGGAAGACATCCTGCAGGCCTTTGCACGGCAGGTCGCCGAGCAGCCCGAAGCCATCGCCGTGCAGGCCGGCGAACAGCGCCTGACTTATGCCGAACTGAACCAGGCGGCCGAACGCCTGGCGGCTGCCTTGCAGGCCCGTGGCGTCGGTGCCGAGGATCGTGTGGCCCTGCGCCTGCCGCGCGATGCGCGGCTGCCCATGGCCATGCTGGCCATTCTCAAGGCTGGCGCCGCCTACGTGCCGCTGGCCGAGGACACCCCGGCCGAGCGCGGCCGTTACATCCTTGCCCATGCGCAGCCGCGGTTGTGCCTGACCAATGCCGAGGCCCTGGCGGAGCTGGCAGAGTGGGGCAGTGCCGTCGAACTGCTGGATATCGATGCGTTGACCACCACCGCGCCCTACCGCGCGCCGAGCGTGCATCCTGCCCAGCTCGCCTACGTGCTCTATACCTCGGGTTCCACCGGCCAGCCCAAGGGCGTGGCCATCGCCCGTGGCAACTTGATGAACCTCATGCTCGGCGTGCAGCAGGTGCTGCCATTGACGGCGCAGGACAGGGTGCTGGCGCTGACCACCGCGACCTTCGATATCGCCATCGTCGAGCTGCTGCTGCCGCTGAGTCGCGGGGCCAGCATCCTGCTCGCCGACCGTGAGCAGGCACGCGACCCGCACGTCCTCGACCGCCTGATCGAGGCCGGCCAGCCGACGGTAATGCAGGCCACACCCGCCACATGGCGTATGTTGGTGGCGCACACCGGGCGCAGTTGGCAGGGCGTGCGCGCCATTTCCGGTGGCGAGGCCCTGCCGTGCGCGCTGGCCGAGGCCATGGAGCAGCGTGGTGCCCAGGTGATCAACGGTTATGGACCGACCGAGGCCACCGTCTACAGCACCTTCGAGCCGCGGCAGGGCGAGAGCGGCGGGGTGGAGGTGCCGATCGGCCGGCCGGTGGCCAATACCGCCGCCTATGTGCTGGACGCCGACTTGCAACCCGTGGCGCCGGGCGTTTCCGGCGAGCTGTACCTGGCGGGTGCCAACCTCGGGCGTGGCTATTTCGCTGCGCCTGCCCTGAGCGCGGCGAGCTTCCTGCCTGATCCTTTTGTGCCGGGGGCGCGCATGTACCGCACCGGCGACCGTGTGCGACGCAACGCCAAAGGCAGCCTGGACTACCAGGGGCGCCTGGATTTTCAGGTCAAGCTGCGTGGCTTCCGTATCGAGCTGGGCGAGATCGAAGCCTTGCTGGCGCGGCTCACCGGGGTGCGGGAAGCGGCCGTGGTGCTGCTCGGCAGCGGCGACAGCGCGCGCCTGGTGGCTTACTACTCGGTCACGCAGGCGGCGGATGCTGACCTGGACGACGCCGCGCTACGCGTGCAGCTGGCGCAGCACCTGCCGGATTACATGCTGCCGAGCCAGTTCGTGCGCCTGGACAGCTTGCCGTTGAGCCCCAGTGGCAAGGTCGAGCGCAAGGCGCTGCCGGCGCCAACCCAACATGAAGGTCAGCGCGACGGCGAGCTGAGCAAACCCTGGGAGGCGCCACTGGCCGAACTGTGGTGCGAGCTGCTCGGTTGCAACGCGGTTGGCGCCGGCGACAATTTCTTCGCCCTCGGCGGTCATTCGCTGCTGGCGGCACGGCTGGTGGCGCGCATCGCCGAGCGCTACGAGCGGCAACTGCCGCTGCGCAGCGTGTTCGAGTGCCCGACCCTGGGTGAACTGGCGGCCAGCCTGGCCACTGCCGAGGGCGCAGGCGAGAGCATCCTGCGGCGATTCGGCGAGGCGCCGGCGCCGCTGCACTTCACCCAGCAGCGGCTGTGGTTCCTCGACCGTTTGCAGGGCGACACCCAGGCCTACCACCTGTCACTGGCCATGCACCTGCGCGGTACGCTGCAAGCCGAAGTCCTGGAACGCGCGTTGGCACAACTGGTGGAGCGCCAGCACAGCCTGCGTAGCGTGTTCAGCGAGACGCAAGCAGGCCCGCAGCAGCAGGTCGTGCCGTTGCACGGCACGCTGCTCAGCGTCGAACCCTTGCAACAGGATGTGCAGTCGCCGGCCTTCGCCCGCACCTTGAGCGAGGAAGCGCAGCGCGCCTTCGACCTGAGCGTAACGCCGCTGTGGCGGGTGCGGCTGTATCAGGGCGAAGGGCAGAGCGTGCTGCAGGCCACCTTGCACCACATCATCGCCGACGCCCGCTCGCTGGAGATCTTCTTCGATGAGCTGCAACGTCTTTACCAGGCCGAGCTGAGCGCAACCCAGGCGAGGTTGGCGCCGCTGCCGCTGCAGTTCAGCGATGTCGCCGCCAGTTGGCAGACGCCTGCCGGGCAGGCACGCATTGAAGCGCAGCTGGACTACTGGCGGCAGGCCCTGGCCGGCGAACCGCCGGTGCTGGACCTGCCCACCGACCTGCCACGTCCTGCCGAGCAGGGCTACCACGGGCGGCGCCTGCGTTTCGAGCTGCCCGTCGAGTTGGTCGAACACCTGCGCAGCACCGCGCAGCGTCATGGCCTGACCGCCTTCGCGCCCCTGCTGGCAGCATGGAAAGTGCTGCTGGCCAGGCATTCGGGGCAGCGCGATCTGTGGATCGGCCTGCCGGTGGCGCAGCGTCAGCAGGCGCACACCGACAACCTCATCGGCTATTTCGCCAGTACCCAGGTGCTGCGTAGCCAGATCGACCCACTGCAATCTGTGGCCTCGTTCTGGCAGGCGTTGCAAGCCACCCACCTGACCGCGCAGCAGCACGGCGACGTACCCTTCGAGCGGCTGGTGGAGGCTTTGCAGGTACGCCGCGATCTCAGCCATACGCCGCTGTTCCAGGCGCTGTTCAACCTGATCCAGCGCGATGACGTAGCGGCGGTCGGCCAGAGTTTTGCCGGCCTGCCGGCGCAGCGCCTGAATGTCGAGAGCGACAGCGCCCTGGTGGACATCGGCCTGCATATCGAGCAGCACGGCAGCGTCTGGCACTGCGTGCTGGAGTACAACACCGAGCTGTTCGTCGCCAGCACCATGCAACGCTATGCCGACGAGTACTGCCACCTGCTTGACGGCATGCTGGCGCGGCCCGAGGCGCGGCTGTGGGATATCGACCTGGCAAATGCCGATCATGCCCTGACACGCCGCACGTGGAACCTGCCGGCGCATGCGCTGAGCGAGACGCAGGATCTGATCGCGCGCTTCGAGCGCCAGGCCCTGCGCACCCCGGATGCGCTGGCGGTGGATTGCCAGGAGCAACGCTACAGCTATGCCCAGCTCAATGCCTTGAGCAACCGCCTGGCCCACTGGCTGCGCGCCCAGGGTGTCGGCTGCGACGATCTGGTCGCGCTGTGCCTGACCCGTGGCCCGTGGCTGCTGCCCAGCATCCTGGCGATCCACAAGGCGGGGGCGGCCTACTTGCCGCTGGATCCGCAGCAACCGGGCGAACGGCTGCGCTTCATCATCGAGCATGCGCGGCCGCAGCTGGTGCTCAGCGAGCACGCCTGCGCCGACGTGCTCGGCAGTGTCGACAGCCTGGCCGTCGACCACCTGCCGCTGGACGAACAGCCGGCACACGACCTGGCATTACCGGTGTCGCCGCTGCAGCGGGCCTACGTGATCTACACCTCGGGTTCCACCGGCACGCCGAAGGGCGTACAGGTGACCCGTGGCAACCTGAGCAACCTGCTTGCCGGCCTTGACCGCCAGTTGCCACTGACGGCCGAGGACGTCTGGCTGGCCAGCACCACCTACGCCTTCGATATGTGCAAGCCGGAGCTGTTCCTGCCGCTGCTCAAGGGCGCGACCATCCTCCTGGCGCGTCGCGAGCAGGTGGTCGATGGCCACCGTCTGTTCGATCTGCTGCGCCGTGCCACGGTGTTCCAGGCCACCCCAGCCGGCTGGCAGATCCTGCTGGAAACCGGGCGTGACGACTGGCCGGCCCTGCGCGGCCTGATCGGCGGCGAAGCGGTGCCGGCCGAGCTGGTGAGTGTGCTGCAGGCCAAGGGGGTGAAGCTGATCAACGCCTATGGCCCGACGGAAACCACCGTCTGGTCGACCACCCAGGCGCTGCGGGAAGTACCGGCCGGCGTCGCCGATATCGGCATGCCGCTGCTCAACACCCGTTGCTACGTGCTCGACGAATGCCTGCGGCCAGTGCCGCTGGGCAGCACCGGCGAGCTGTATATCGCCGGCAGCGGGGTGACCCGTGGTTACCAGCGGGCGCCGGCGATCACCGCAGCGGCGTACCTGCCCGATCCGTTCGCCAGCGAGCCTGGCAGCCGCATGTACCGCACCGGTGACCTGGTGCGTCGACGCAGCGATGGGCACCTGGCCTATGTCGGCCGCGCCGATTTCCAGGTCAAGGTGCGTGGTTTTCGCATCGAGCCGGGTGAGATCGAATCGCTGCTGCGCCGGTACCCCGGGGTGGAAGAGGCGGTGGTCATGCTCGATGCGCGCACCCACAGCTTGTTCGCTTGGCTGCAGACCGCGAGCCCGGTCGACGAGGTGGCGCTGCGCCGTCATCTGGAAAGCCTGCTGCCCGCCTACATGGTGCCGGCCGGCTTCATCCAGGTGCAGCGTTTCGCCCTTAATGCCAACGGCAAGATCGACCGCAAGGCCCTGCCGGCGCCGCAAGCGCAGGCCGAGCAAGGCGTGGCGCCGCGTACGGCGCTGGAGCGCGAACTGGCCGAGCTGTGGCAGGAGCTACTCGATCTGCCGCAGGTCGGCGTGCTCACCAGCTTCTTCGAACTCGGTGGCCATTCGCTGCTGGCGATGCGCCTGATGACCCGGGTGGAGAGTCGCTTCGGCGTGAAGGTCGAGTTGCGCAGCCTGTTCCATAATCCGACCATTTCCGGCTTGGCCGAACAGATCGAAAACCCGCAGCGGCCTTCGACCGACCAGGCACTGGATGAGATGCAGCGTTTGCTGGCAGAGATGGAAGACTGAAGATGAATGTGACCAACCAACAGGCCTTTATCGAGATCGCCCAGCGCCTGGCCTCACTGCCGGCGGACAAGAAGCAAATGTTCCGCCAACGCCTGGCCGAGAAGGGCATCGATAGCTGGCGCCTGCCCATCGTCCCGGTCGCTGGCGGGGAGGGTGCAGCGGTGCCGCTGGCCCATGCGCAACTGCGTTTTCTCTCGGCCGAGGCCCTGAGCAGCCGTGCGCTGTACAACCTCTGCTCGGTGCTGCGCTTCGATGGCCGTCTGGACCTGGCGTGCCTGCAGCAGGCCATGCAGCAACTGGTGGAGCGGCACACGATCCTGCGCACTCGCTACGTGGCCGATGCCGGAGGCTACTTGCAGGCGCACTGCGAGGCCTGGACGGCGGGCCTGCCGGCGGTCGAGCCGCTACCCCGCGAGGCGCTTGCCGACCCGCAGCAATGGTGCGCCGACGAGTACGCCCGGCAACTGGCCGAGCCCTTCGACCTGAGCCGCGAAGTGCCATGGCGCTGGCGCGCGTTCAGCGATGCCGAACAGGGCAGCACCTGGCTGTTCTTCACCATCCACCACGTCGCCTACGACGCGTGGTCGGCCCAGCAACTGACCCGCGAGCTGGCCGAGGGCTACCGTGCCTCGAGCCTGGGCGCGCCAGCCCAGTTGCCGCCGCTCGACATCCAGTACGCCGACTATGCCGCCTGGGAGCACGAGTGGCTGACCAGCGACGCCTGCCGCCAGCAACTCGATTACTGGTGCAACCAGTTGGCCGATGCGCCCGCTGCGCTGGCCTTGCCCTGCGATCATCCGCGTCCGCCCGCCAACCAGCGTCGCCATAGCGGCGCGGTACGGGTGCGCGAATTGCCGGCTGACTTGTCGGCGCAGGTGGACAGGGCCATCCGCGAGCAGGGCGTGACCCTGTACATCTTTGGCCTGACCGCCTTTGCTTGCCTGCTGGCGCGCTACAGCGGCGAGCGTGACCTGTGCCTGGGTACGTCGGTGGCGCAACGCGATCGCCCCGAGCTGGCGCCGCTGATCGGGCCGCTGCTCAACACCCTGGTGATTCGCCAGCGCCTGGAGGACGACCCGGACTTTCGCAGCGCCCTGCTGCGCACCCGCGACAGCGTGGCGGCGGCGTTCGACCAGCAGACCCTGCCGTATGAAAAGATCCTCGAAGCCCTCGACCGGCCGCGTTCCAGCCCGCTGTTCCAGGCCATGTTCGTGCAGGTCGAATTGCCGGAAAGCCGCACCCTGAGCCTGCCGGGGGTGACCGTCGAGGTGCTTGACCCGCCGCAGCGCCATGCCCGTTTCGATCTCACCCTGCGTCTGCTGCGTTGCGCCGACCAGCGCCTGCGCTGCGAGCTGGAATACAGCGATGAGCTGTTCGAGGCGGCCACCATCGAGCAACTGCTCGACGATCTGCAGGCCATCCTGCAGGAGGCATCAGTCAATCCCGGGCAGCGCTTGTCGGCACTGCGCCTGGCCTCGCCGGGCAGCGAACTGCAGGGCCCCGCGCTGGGCGCCAGCCCTGAACCGCTGGATCTACAGGTGCAGCAGTGGG
>NZ_CVTX01000069.1:0-904 GCF_900005715.1 Pseudomonas sp. 34 E 7 | reverse complement strand
GTCACTGGCGGCGGCGTCCTGGGGGCGGAAACCAAATAGCTTGAGTAACGCTTCCACACATTTTTGTTCGCGCTGGCGCACGGCGTTGCGTAAATCACTGATGGCTTGGGGTTCATCTTCAGTCACCACACTGCGACGGCAGGCCGCACAGTCGATCAACAGTTCGGCGATCAAGCGCGCGGCGCTTTGCTGGCGGGCCTGGCGCTGGGCCTCCTGATCAAGGATCAACCGTTCCAATTGCGGTCGTGCGCTTTCCAGCAGCAGGGCCAGGCTTTCATACAATCGGCGCTCGCCATCTTCCGGCGGTGCCACACTGTCGAAACGCACCAGCGCATGCAGGCCGAGGCGGGCCAGGGCTTCGCGCCAGTCCGGTTCGCGGTGGTCGGCGCTGCTGACGAAATTGAGCACCGGCAGCAACGGTTTGCCGCAACTGGCCAGCACTTGCAGCTCGTCACGGTACTTGGCCAGCACCGGCTCGCGGGCATCGATCACGTACAGGCCGGCGTCCGAGGCCAACAGTTGGCGCAGTACCTTGGCTTCCTGTTCGAAGCGTTGGCGCGCCTCGCTGCCCTCCAGGAACCGCGCCAGGCGTGCCGGACCATCGAGGCGTTCGCCGGGGCGGTCCAGGCGTTCCAGGTAGTCGAGCAGGGCAATGGCATCTTCCAGGCCGGGCGTGTCGTACAACTCCAGCAAGGCTTGACCGTCCACCGACAAGCGTGCGCCCTCCACATGCCGCGTGGTGCTGGGGCGATGGGAGACTTCGCCAAAGCCGACATCGCGGGTCAGGGTGCGCAGCAGCGAGGTCTTGCCCACATTGGTATGGCCGACCACGGCGAGCTTCAGCGGTTTAGTCATGACCGGTCTCCAGCCAGTTCAGCGGCGCGCAATCGGCGAAGGGCAGCTC
>NZ_CVTX01000123.1:0-19795 GCF_900005715.1 Pseudomonas sp. 34 E 7 | reverse complement strand
ATATCGCGGCCGACCATGCAGGTCACCAACTGATCGTGGCTCAGCGCGCTCATGTCCTCGAAGGTGCGCACGAAGCGCCCGTCCTTGAACACCGTGACCGCAGTGCAGATACGGAACACTTCTTCCATGCGGTGGGAGACATAGAGCACCACTTTGCCCTCATCGCGCAGGTGCGTGATGATTGCCATCAAGCGATCAATTTCGCGGGCGGACAGGCTGCTGGTCGGTTCATCGAAGGCAATCACATGGGCGCCGCGGGACAGCGCCTTGGCGATTTCCACCAGTTGGCGCTGGCCCAGGGACAGGCGCCCGAGCTTTTCCTGGGGATCGATTTCATCGGCCAGGCCCTTGAGGCACGCCAGCGCCTGCTGGCGCAGCACGCCGCGGTTGACCACGCCAAAACGCGACGGCAAATGCCCGAGGAACAGGTTCTCGGCCACGGTCATTTCCGGCACCAGGTGCAGCTCCTGATGGATCACCGCCACGCCGCTGGCAATGCTGTCGGCGGCGTTCTTGAAGGCCATGGTCTGCTCGCCGATCTGCACCGTGCCGCTGCTGGGAATATAGGCGCCGCCGAGGATCTTCAGCAGCGTCGATTTACCCGCACCGTTCTCGCCCATCAGGGCGTGCACTTGCCCCGGGTGCGCGGTGAAGCTGATGCCATCGAGCGCCTTGACCCCAGGGAAGGTTTTGCCGATACCGTCAAAACGCAGGGCCGCAGCGGTCATTTCCACAGCCCGATCTTGGTCAGTTCTTCCTGGAAATTGGCGCGGGTGATCAGGGTCACTTCGTCCATGGCGGTGTATTTGGCGGGCTCTTTACCGGTGGTGACCCACTCGTACATCGCCAGCGCGGTGTTGTAGCCCTCGATATGCGGGCTTGGCAGCATCGAGCCGAAGAAGCCGCTGTCGGCTTTCTTCAATTCGCCGATGGCGTCGGTGCCATTGATGCCGATGCCGATCACGTTGGCGGCCTTGAAGCCGGCGCTTTCAGTGGCACGTACGCCACCGAGCACGGTGTTGTCGTTCATGCCGCCGATGATCAGGTTTTTCGCGCCGCTGGGCAGCTTGACCAGGGCCGAGTTGGTGGCGTCCATGCTGCCGGGCACGTCGAGGGTTTTAAGCGCGGCGGTGAGGATATGGTCCTTGGGAATGCCGGCTTCTTCCAGAGATTTGATCGAGCCGTCGGTGCGTTTCTTGCCGGTGTCGAGTTCGTTGAAGGTGTTGATCACCGCGTAGGTGTCCTTCCAGTCCCAGCCGCGTTTTTTCGCTTCGGCGGCCATGGCGGCGCCCTGTTTCTGGCCCACTTCAAACGCGGCCATGCCCAGGTACGGCACGTCTTCCATGAAGTTGCCCTTGGCATCGACAAAGCGGTCGTCCACGGCCATCACTTTGAGGCCGTTGACCTTAGCCTTGGCGACAATTGCCGGGCCGAGGGACACATCCGGCGGGCAGATCACAAAGCCCTTGGCGCCGTTGGCGGCCAGGCTGTCGATGGCCGACAGGGTTTTCTCGCCATCCGGCACGGCGATCTTGATCACGGTGAAACCGTGTTCCTTGCCGGCTTTTTCGGCAAAGGCCCATTCGGTCTGGAACCAGGGTTCTTCGGCCTGTTTGACCAGGAAGCCGATCTTCACTTCTTCAGCGGCCAGCAACAGCCCGCTCAAGCTCATGGCCGAGACCGCCACAGCGGCGCAGCACAGGGAACGCAAACCACGACGACGATTCATACGGGTGACTCCTTGTTGTTGTTTTGTGTTTTTGTGTAGGAGCGAGCTTGCTCGCGAAAAACCTGAGAGCACCGCGTTCATCCAGGATGAACGCGTTATCGTTGACGTTTTTCGCGAGCAAGCTCGCGCCTACAGGGTTTATCCGGCAAAGCGAGTGCAAGGTTTTCCAGGGACATCAACTTCCAGGGCCAGCACTGCACCGTCCAGGGGGTGACCCAAGGGGCTCGCGGCGCTGGTGATATACAGGGTGGTGAGATCCGCTCCACCGAACACGCAACTGGTGGGACGGCTGACCGGCAGTTCGATGATGCGGTCCACCTCACCGTCAGGCGCCAGGCGCAGCAGGCAACTGCCGTCCCAGCGCGCATTCCAGATATAGCCTTCAGTGTCCATGGCCGAGCCGTCCGGCCCGCCGCGTTCGTGCGGGCCGAACCACACCTGTGCGGGTGCCAGCTGGCCATCGGCGTGGATCGAATGCTGATAGAGCGTGCCATCCAGGCTGTCGCCAAAGTGCACCTGGCTACCCTCCTCGTTCCACAGCAAGGTATTGGGAATGCCCAGCCCGCTGAGCAACGGCGTGACCGTCGCATCGGCATCGATGCGAAACAGCCCGCCGGAGCGTCGCGTGATCGGCAGGTCTTCACCCTGCTCGCCGATATTGTTCTGCATGGTGCCCAGCCACAGTCGGCCCTGTGCATCGCAGCGCGCTTCATTGCCACGGTTGCCCGCTTGCGGGTCGGCCACGCACAGCAGGGTCAAGGCTTCGGTGTTCAAGTCCAGCCGGTACACACCGCTGCTCAGGGTCACCAGTGCATCGCCGCTTTCACAGGGAATGAACGCCGAGACGTGCTCGGGTAATTGCCAGACCCGCAACTGCCCGCCCATCAGGCGCAGCGCCTGCCGGGCGGCGATATCCACCCAATAAAGGGCCTGGGACCGCACATCCCAGAACGGCCCTTCGCCCAACCGGGCACGGTGTGAGGTGACTGCGCTCAATGTCATGAAGCCTCCGGGTGACTTACAGCGATTCGCGAGACGGCGCGCCATCCACCAGCCGCTGGATACGCAGCGGATTGGCGTTCTTCAGCGCGTCGGGCAGCAAGCTGTCAGGGTAGTTCTGGAAGCACACCGGGCGCAGGAAACGATCGATGGCCAAGGTGCCGACCGAGGTGCCACGGGCATCCGAGGTGGCCGGGTACGGCCCGCCGTGCACCATCGAATCGCAGACTTCCACGCCGGTGGGGTATCCGTTGAGCAGGATGCGCCCGACTTTCTGCTCCAGCAGCGGCGTCAGTTCGGCGAACTGTTGCAGGTCGGCCGGCTCGCCAATGATCGTGGCCGTCAACTGCCCGTGCAGGCCGTGCAAGGCGGTGCTGAGCTGGGCCTGGTCGGCGACCTCGACGAACACCGTGGTGGGGCCGAAGACTTCTTCCTGCAGCACTTCGTCGCCGTCGATCAACAGGCGTACATCGGCTTTGAACAGTTGCGGCTGCGCCTGGTTGCCCGATTGCGCGTTGCCGGCCAGGTGTTCAATGCCAGGGTGGGACAGGAGTTTTTCCAGGCCCTTGCCGTAGCTGCCCAGGGTGCCGGCGTTGAGCATGGTCTGCGCCGGTTGCTCGCCGATCAGCTGCGCCACTTGTTGGGTGAATGCGCTGAATTCGGGCGAAGCGATGCCGATCACCAGGCCTGGGTTGGTGCAGAACTGACCGCAGCCTTGCACCACCGAAGCGGTCAGGTCGCGGGCCACGCTTTCGGCCCGTGCCTTGAGGGCCTGGGGCAATACAATCACCGGGTTGATGCTCGACATCTCGGCAAATACCGGGATCGGCTGCGGGCGGGCTGCGGCCATGTCGCACAGGGCACGGCCGCCCTTGAGCGAGCCGGTAAAGCCCACGGCCTGGATCGCCGGATGCTTGACCAGCGCTTCGCCGACGCCGCCACCGAAAATCATGTTGAATACACCGGCGGGCATCTCGGTCGCTTGCGCGGCGCGAATGATCGCATCGGCGACCTGTTCAGCCGTCGCCATATGGCCGCTGTGGGCCTTGAACACCACCGGGCAGCCTGCCGCCAACGCCGCCGCGGTATCGCCACCGGCCGTGGAAAATGCCAGGGGGAAGTTGCTGGCGCCGAACACGGCGACCGGGCCGAGGCCGATGCGGTATTGGCGCAGGTCCGGACGCGGCAGCGGCTGGCGATCCGGCAGTGCCTTGTCGATGCGCGCACCGTAGAAATCACCACGGCGCAACACGTTGGCGAACAGGCGCATCTGGCCGCTGGTGCGCCCACGCTCGCCCTTGATACGCGCAGCCGGCAAGGCGGTTTCGCGGCACACCAACTCAACGAAGTTATCGCTCAGGGCATCCAGTTCGTCGGCGATCGCATCCAGGAACTGCGCGCGCCGCGCCGCACTCAAGGCGCGGTAGGCTGGATACGCCTGGGCGGCGGCCCTGGCGGCGGCGTCGACTTCCTCCGGGGTGGCCTGATAGAAGTCCTGGGGCAAGGCCTGGCCTGTGGTCGCGTCGACGCTTTGCAGCTTGACGCTGCCGTTGGCGCTGCGCTGGCCGCCGATGTAGTTGTGGCCGAGGAACTGGGTCATGGGGCTCTCCTTTAAAGGGTGATGACATTGCCGGGTTCGAATACCGCGTCGCTGCTGCCGACGCTGTTGACCAGCGGCGCGCCGAACTCAGCCTGGCTGATCTCGAACACATCGCCGGCCTGGGTACGTATACCGTCGGCGAATGACAGTGTGGCGGTGCCGAAGAAGTGAATATGCACATCGCCGGGCTTGAGGAACTGGCGGTATTTGAAGTGGTGGTACTCGAGGTTTTCCAGGCTGTGGCACATATTGGCCTCGCCGCTGAGGAATTCGTTCCGCCAGATTTCCTCGCCGTTGCGCAGGATACGGCTGGTGCCCGCCAGGTGCTGGGGCAACTCGCCGACACGCACTTCCGGGCCATAGCTGCAACTGCGCAGTTTGGAATGGGCCAGGTACAGGTAGTTCTTGCGTTCCATGATGTGGTCGGAGAATTCGTTGCCCACCGCAAAGCCCACACGATAGGGCTTGCTGTCAGGGCCGATCACGTAGAGGCCGCCGATTTCCGGCTCTTCACCGGCATCTTCGGCAAACGGTGGTACCGGGAAGGCAGCGCCCGGGCGCACGACGGTGCTGCCGTCGCCCTTGTAGAACCACTCCGGTTGCACGCCCGCCTGGCCGGCCGCCGGCTTGCCGCCCTCCACGCCCCATTTGAAGATGCGCATGGTGTCGGTCAAGGCGGTCTCGTCGCCCGCCTGGTGCATCTTGTCCCGCGCCGAAGCGCTGCCCAGGTGGGTCAGGCCGGTGCCGCTGATGAGCATGTGTGCAGGGTCCGGATGATCCAGCGGCGGCAGGACCTTCAGGTCGGCCAGCAGGCTTGCATAGTCGTGGCTGTCGCCCAGGCCGAGGCTGTTCACCTGTTGTTCCAGGCCCACGCCCGCTTCGATGGCGGCCAGGGCCAACTCGCGCACGCTGCACGCGCTGCGCACCTCACGCAGTTGGCTGCCCTCGACGACGCCGACGCGGCGTTCGCCGTTGCTTGACTCGAACTGAACTAAACGCATGAATTTTCTCCCAGATTAAGGTCGTGTGGCGCCACGGGCGCTGGCGGCGAATTGGTCGACGGGCAGCACATGCTTGCGCTCCAGCACACGGTAGACCACGCCGGTCAAGACCAGCCCGAACACCATCACCGCCGACAGGAAGTACAGGCCCGAAGCCAGGTTGCCGGTGTATTCCTTGAGCGCACCGATCACGAACGGGCCGATGTACCCGCCGAGGTTGCCCACCGAGTTGATCAACGCAATACCCGCCGCCGCACTGGCGCCGGCGAAGAACCGCCCCGGCAAGGTCCAGAACACCGCGGTGCAGGAAAACATGGCGAATGCGGCCAGGCACAGCGCCGCCATCTGCAGCACGGGCGCACTCAGCCAGGCGCTTGAAAACAGGCCGATGGCGCCCAGTACATAGAGCACGGCGAGGTGGCCGTAACGGTCATTCAGGCGGTCGGAACTGCGCGGGATGATCAGCAGACCGATGATGCCGAAGAGGTAAGGCACGGCGGAGATGAAGCCGGTGGTGAGGTCACTGCCGCCGAACTGTTTGATCAAGGTCGGCAGCCACAGGCCAAGGCCGTAGATGCTCAGGGTCACCGGCAGGTAGAACAGCGCCAGCAGCAACACGCGCTTGTCTTTCAACGCATGCAACGGGTTGCCGTGACGGGTCTGGCCGTAGGCTTGCAGGTCTTTGTTCAACTCACCCGTGAGCCAGGCCTTTTCTTCCTCGCTCATCCACTTGACCTGCTTGGGGCCGTCCGGCAGGTAGCGCAGCACTGGCCAGGTCAGCAGGATCGCCGGGGTGCCGATCACGATAAACAGCCACTGCCAGCCGTGCAGGCCGAGCAGGCCATCCATGCCCAGCAGGCCGCCCGACACCGGGCCGGTGATCATCATGGCGATGGGTTGGGACAGAATGAACAGCCCGAGGATCTTGCCGCGATGGCGCACCGGGAACCATTGGGTGATGTAGTACAGCACGCCCGGGAAGAACCCCGCCTCGGCCGCGCCGAGCAGAAAGCGCATCACGTAGAAGCTGTGCGGCCCCTGCACAAAGGCCATGCCGATGGTGATGGTGCCCCAGGTGATCATGATGCGCGCAAACCAGCGCCGCGCGCCGAAGCGGTCGAGCATCAGGTTGCTGGGAATCTCGAACAGGAAGTAGCCAATGAAGAACAACCCGGCGCCCAGGCCATAGGCCGCATCGCCGATGCCGACGTCGGCGCCCATGTGCAGCTTGGCGAAGCCAACGGCGGAGCGGTCCACATAGGCAATCAGGTACAGCAGGATCAGGAAGGGAATCAGTTTCAGCGTGATGCGCCGAATAAGCCGCAGTTCCTGGCTCATGGGGGTCGATCTCCGATTGTTGTTTTTATAGAAGCTCGGGGGACGCCTCTCGCGAAAATCCGCCAGGGTCATACCTCAGTTGAGAAAGACTATATAGTAGGACTATTTACAAAACAACTCTTCCAAAGCTTGGTTTTTGCGCTTATGTTTAGCTACGGTTAGAACATATAGTCATACAATAAGAGAATCGATCATGTCTGATAAAAAGCCCGGCCTACGCTCCGCCCAGTGGTTTGGTACTGCCGACAAGAACGGCTTCATGTACCGCAGCTGGATGAAGAACCAGGGCATTGCCGACCATCAGTTCCATGGCAAGCCGATCATCGGCATCTGCAACACCTGGTCGGAGCTGACCCCGTGCAACGCGCATTTCCGCCAGATCGCCGAGCACGTCAAACGCGGCGTGATCGAAGCCGGTGGCTTTCCGGTGGAATTTCCGGTGTTCTCCAACGGCGAATCGAACCTGCGCCCTACCGCCATGCTCACGCGTAACCTGGCGAGCATGGATGTGGAAGAAGCGATTCGCGGCAACCCGATCGATGGCGTGGTGCTGCTGACCGGCTGCGACAAAACCACTCCGGCGCTGCTGATGGGCGCCGCCAGTTGTGATGTGCCGGCCATCGTCGTCACCGGCGGGCCGATGCTCAACGGCAAACACAAGGGCCAGGACATCGGCTCGGGCACGGTGGTGTGGCAGCTCAGCGAACAGGTCAAGGCCGGCACCATCACCCTGGATGATTTCCTTGCGGCCGAAGGCGGCATGTCGCGCTCGGCGGGTACCTGCAACACCATGGGCACCGCGTCGACCATGGCCTGCATGGCCGAAGCGCTGGGCACCTCCCTGCCGCACAACGCGGCGATTCCGGCGGTGGATGCGCGGCGTTATGTGCTGGCGCATATGTCCGGCATGCGCGCGGTGGAGATGGTGCGCGAAGATTTGAAACTGTCGAAGATTCTCACCAAAGAAGCGTTTGAAAACGCGATTCGCGTCAACGCGGCCATCGGCGGCTCGACCAACGCGGTGATTCACCTCAAAGCCATCGCCGGGCGCATCGGCGTCGAGCTCGACCTGGATGACTGGACGCGCATCGGCCGTGGCATGCCGACCATTGTCGATTTGCAGCCGTCGGGGCGCTTCCTGATGGAGGAGTTCTACTACGCCGGTGGCCTGCCCGCCGTGTTGCGCCGTCTCGGTGAAGCCAACCTGATCCCGCACCCGAATGCCTTGACCGTCAACGGCAAGTCGTTGGGCGAAAACACCAAGGACTCGCCGATCTACGGCCAGGATGAGGTGATCCGCACCCTCGACAACCCGATCCGCGCCGACGGCGGCATTTGCGTACTGCGCGGCAACCTGGCGCCACTCGGTGCGGTGCTCAAGCCATCGGCCGCCAGTGCCGAGCTGATGCAGCACCGTGGCCGCGCGGTGGTGTTCGAAAACTTCGACATGTACAAGGCACGCATCAACGACCCGGAGCTGGACGTGGACGCCAACTCGATCCTGGTCATGAAAAACTGCGGGCCCAAGGGTTACCCGGGCATGGCTGAAGTGGGCAACATGGGCCTGCCGGCCAAGTTGCTGGCCCAGGGCGTGACCGACATGGTGCGCATTTCCGATGCGCGCATGAGCGGCACGGCGTACGGCACGGTGGTGTTGCACGTGGCGCCGGAAGCGGCGGCCGGCGGGCCGTTGGCTGCGGTGAAGGAAGGCGACTGGATTGAGCTCGACTGCGCCAACGGCCGCCTGCACCTGGACATCCCCGACGCAGAGCTGGCAGCGCGCATGGCCGACCTGGCGCCACCTGAAAAACTCATCGTCGGCGGCTATCGCCAGCTGTACATCGACCATGTGCTGCAGGCTGACCAGGGCTGCGACTTCGACTTCCTGGTGGGTTGCCGAGGGGCTGAAGTCCCACGGCATTCCCACTAATTGGGATGCTATGATGCCGCGAATCTAAGTCAGAGCCTGCCCGTCGTTATGGATCACCAGCCGCCCAAGCCGCGCAAGAGCCAGCATGCCCAGATCGTTCAGGACCTGGGCATGCACATCGTTTCCGGCCGCTTCAAGCCCGAAGAACGTCTGCCCATGGAGGCCACGCTCTGCGAGGAATACAAGGTCAGCCGTTCGGTGCTCCGCGAGGCGACGCGGGTGCTCAGCGCCAAGGGCCTGGTGTATTCCAAGCCGCGCGTGGGCGCGGTGGTGCGGCCACGCTTGAAATGGCACCTGCTCGACCCGGACGTGCTGTCCTGGTTGATGCAGTCCACGCCCCACAGTGAATTTTTCAATACCCTGGCCGGGGTGCGGCGCATTCTCGAACCGGAAATCGCCGCCATGGCCGCGACCACCGCCACCGATGAAGACATCGCCATCATCGAACACGCCTACCAGGGCATGGAAACCGCCAAGACCCACGAAGAACTGTTGCAGGCCGACCTGGATTTTCACCGTGCGATTGCCGACGCCACGCGCAACGACCTGCTCGCCTATATGTGCAACATGCTGTCGCTGCCGTTGCGTGAATCGATCAACATCACCAACCGCCGCCCGGATATCCAGGGGTTGAGCCTGCCCCGGCACAAGGCGATTCTGACCGCGATAAAAAACCGTGACGCGCTGGGCGCACGGCATGCCTCGCTGGTGCAGTTGGATGACACCCGCGTGGCGCTGGATACGGTGATGAATGTGTTGACGCCGCTGTAACGCGTCCAGGGAATAAATGGAATCAAATGTGGGAGGGGGCTTGCCCCCGATGGCGGTGGGTCAGCGACAACAGAGCTGGCTGACATACCGCATCGGGGGCAAGCCCCCTCCCACATTTGGACTGTGTACAGCGTCAGAGGGTGTAGGCGATGCCCACCTGCACGGTGCGCGGCTCGCCCGGGTAGGCGTAGAAGTTCAGGAACGAGCCCTCTTCGTATTCACGGTTGAACAGGTTCTTCACATCCAGGTTGAGCCGCACGTTCTCGTTGACCTTGTAGTAACCGAGCAGGTCGACCACCGTGTAAGCGTCCATGGTGAAGGTGGAGTTGGCGGTCTGCCCGGCACGATCAGCCACGTATTTGCCACCGGCGCCAAGGCCCAGGCCCTTGAGTGCGCCATCCTGGAACTCGTACACGTTGAGCAGGCTGAAACTGTTGCGCGGGATGTTGGCCTGACGCGTTCCGGTACGCACCGTCGTGTCCTTGGTAACGGCGGCATCCACATAGGCATAGCCGCCGATCATCCGCCATTCAGGCGTCAGGTTGCCGGCCACGTTCAGGTCGAAACCACGGCTGCGCACCTCGCCGGTCGCGACCTTGAAATCGGCGTTGAGCGGGTCGACACCCTGGACGTTCTTCTTTTCGATCTGGTAGATCGCCGCGTCGACGCTCAGCTGTTTATCCAGCGCTTCCCATTTCACGCCCATCTCATAGGACTTGCCTTTCTCCGGCTCGAACCCGCCACCTTGACGGCTGGCACCGGTGTTCGGCTTGAAGGAGCGGGCGGCGTCGGCGTAGAGCGCGACGGTGTCGGTGAGGTCATACATCACGCCGACGCGCGGGGTGACGGCGTTGTCGGCTGCGTTCCAGGGTTTGACGCCCGACACGTAGGATTCGTACTGGTGCTCGAAGCGCTCAAGGCGTGCGCCGGCGAGGACTTTCAAACGCTCGGTCAGCGCCACCTGGTCCTGGACGAAGACCGCATAGGTCTTGAGGTTTTCTTTATCGTGGGTCGGCGTGCGGGTCAGCGCCGGACGTGGCTGGCCATAGACCGGGTTGAAGATATCGATTGGAAAAGTCCCCGCTGCAGCGCTGGAACGCTGGATGATCGACTTGTAATCGTAATCTTCGTATTCGATGCCTGTGAGCAAGGTGTGGTCGAGGCCACCGGTGGAGAAATGCCCGGTCAGGTTGAGCTGATAATCCTTGTCGGTCCATTCCAGCTTGCGGTAGTTGAAGTTGCGCTGCAGGGTGCGGCCGTCAGCGCCGAGGCTGCTCGCGTTATTGGCCTCCACGCCATCGCCCTTCATCGTGCCGTCCAGCCACTGGAACCCACCGCCCAGGGTCCAGTTGTCGTTGAGCAGATGCTCGAAGCGCAACTGGGCCGTGTTGTTATCGTTGTGCAGGTCACCGGCGTACTTTTCACCCCAGAAGGTGTCGCGCGACGGCGTGCCGCGCTGGTTGGCAAAGCGGGTCAGGCCGCGATCCAGCGGGTGGTTGTTGCGTATGAAGTCGCCTTCGAAGATCACCTTGGTCTCATCGGTCGCTTGCCAGGTCAGCACCGGGGCCACGCCGTAGCGTTCGGTGGAGACATGGTCGCGGAACGTATCGCCGCCCTCGCCCACCACATTCAGGCGATAGGCCAGGCGGCCTTCTTCATCCAGCGGGCCGGACGCATCCAGGGTGCCGCGCTTCATGCCTTGATCATCCAGTTGGCTGCCCAGTGTGACCGTGCGCTCGGCCAACGGCTGCTTGGACACCACGTTGAAGGTGCCGCCGGGATCGCCCCGGCCGTAGAGCATGGTCGCCGGGCCACGCAACACTTCAAGACGTTCGATCGTGTTGGCGTCGGGCATGGCCGGGTAGCCGCGGTTCACGGGGAAACCGTTGCGATAGAACTCTGCCGTGGTAAAACCGCGCACGGTGAAATTGGTGAGGCCCTGGCCGCCGAAGTTATTCGCCCGGCCCACCCCGCCCGCGTAATCGAGCGCATCTTGCAGACGGGTCGCACCGATGTCCTCGACCACGTCTTTGGAGACCACGGTGATGGACTGCGGTGTTTCATGGATGGATGTATCGGTACGCGTCGCACTGGCTGAACGTGTGGCGTGGTAGCCCTTGACCGGTCCTTGAGCCGTCTCGAAATCCGCCGTGCCGGTCACAGTGGTCGCCTGCAACTCAAGGCTGGTTTTTTCGGTGGGGGCACTATCTGCCCAACTGAACGGGGAAAACGCCTGCAGCACACAGATGGAAATCAGGGTACGACGCATGGATGTTGAACCTAGTGAATGAGCCAGATGGGGCGGCAAACCTGCCAAGAATTCGCCGCGCATCATATATCAATGCATTCTCGTTTGATATCCGTTCTCATTTGTTATTTTTCGTGTATCAGCTTTGTACGAAGTGGCGCGGATTGTCTGATGGATGAAAAACAAATGTGGGAGGGGGCTTGCCCCCGATGGCGGTGTATCAGTCAAAAATATTGAGACTGAGCCACTGCTACCGGGGGCAAGCCCCCTCCCACATTTAGATATGCGCAAAAACGCTTTTTACTGGCCTCAGCGATAGCGCTCCAACCAGTGCGCATAAGGCGCCGGCAGGGTCCAGGAGGCGTTATCCACGCCCAGTTCCTTGGCCGCAAAGTACGCCCAATGCGGATCCGCCAGGTGCGCACGGCCCACCGACACCAGGTCAAGTTGCCCGGCCTGCAGCGCGCCTTCGGCCAGTTGCGGCGTACCAAAGCCCCACGCCGACGTCACCGGAATACCCGCTTCGCGGCGCACACGCTCGGCGATCGGGCCCAGGAAGGCCGGGCCCCAAGGGATGTTGGTGTCGGGAATGGTGAACCCGACGCTGACGCTCAGCAGGTCCAGACCACCGGCCTTGAAACGGCGCGCCAATTCGATGGACTCGGTGAGGGTCTGCTCATCGCGACCGTCGTATTCGATCACACCGAAGCGTGCGGTAAGCGGCAGGTTTTCCGGCCAGACTTCGCGCACGGCGGCCAGGGTTTCCAGGAGGAAGCGGCTGCGGTTGTCGAAGCTGCCACCGTAGGCGTCGGTGCGCTGGTTGGTGTGTTCGGAAAAAAAGCTCTGGCCCAGGTAGCCATGGGCGAAGTGCAGTTCGATCCACTCAAAACCGGCATCACGGGCGCGACGGGCGGCGTCGACGAAATCCTGCCGGACCCGGGCGATATCGTCCAGGGTCATGGCACGCGGCACCTTGGGCAGGTTCTCGCCGAACGCAATCGCCGAAGGGGCGATGGTTTCCCAGCTACGGGCATCGGACGCAGGGATGTGGTCGTCGCCTTCCCATGGACGGTTGGCGCTGGCTTTGCGACCGGCGTGGGCGATCTGGATACCCGGTACGGAGCCCGCCGCCTTGATGGCCTTGACCATGGGCACGAATGCCTGGGCATGGGCATCGCTCCAGATACCGGCGCAGCCTGGGGTGATACGCCCCTCAGGCGAGACGGCGGTGGCCTCGACCACCAGCAGGCCGGCACCGCCGCGGGCCATGCTGGCCAGGTGCACGTGGTGCCAGTCATTGACCATGCCGTCGTCGGCCCTGTATTGGCACATCGGTGGGATGGCGATGCGATTGCGCAGGGTAACGTCTTTGAGTTTGAACGGTTCGAATAATGCGGACATCAGATACTCCGAGGGAAAGGTAGTTGATTCGATAGTTCGATGTTAATCGAACTATGGTGTTCAGTGCTACCCCCCTGTTATGATTCGCTCCATGCGCGCATTCAAACACCCTACCCTGCAAGAACTCACGCTGGAGCGTCTGCTTTACGCCCTCAGCGACCCCGTGCGCCTGGAAATCGTGCGCTGCCTGGCCGACGTGCCCGAAGCCACCTGTGGTGAACTGGACGGAGGGCGACCCAAATCCAGCGTGTCCCACCACTTCAGGGTATTGCGCGACGCCGGCCTGGTGAACACGCGCAATGTGGGCACCACCCACATGAACTCATTGCGCCGTGATGAACTCGAGGAGCGTTTCCCCGGGTTGCTGGCCAGCGTACTGGCCCAGCGCTGAATCACGCCGGCTGCGCTTCAGGCCGCGACGGGCCGCAGCGGCGCGCCATCGAGATGCACACAGTCCTTGCCATTGCGCTTGGCGCCATACAGGTTCTTGTCGGCGATCTTGAGTACCATCGACAGTTCGTCACCTGACGTAAAGCGCGCCATGCCGGCACTGCACGTATAGTTGTGCGGGGCCGCGACGCTGCAACGGATCGCCTGCAGCAAATCCAGCACAAACTCGCAGGCAAACGCCGGGTCATCGCCCTGCAACAGCACGCCGAACTCTTCCCCGCCGATCCTTCCAAAGCTGTAGCTGCCTTTGGCGTTTTTCAGGCAGAGCGCCATGGCGCGCAGAATCTTGTCCCCAACGTCGTGGCCATACCGGTCGTTCATCGCCTTGAAACTGTCGATATCGAGCATGATGAAATAGCCACCGTGGCCGCTGTCGAGCAGCTTTTCGAAGCTCTGCATGAACGCGCGCCGGTTGAGGATAGACGTCAGGTAATCGGTCTCGGCCAAGGCGCGAAACTCACTTTCCACCAGCAACACCGAACGCAGGTTCTTCAGGTACGAGTAACTGAGGATAAAACCGATCGACACCGACGAGGCGCAAAATATCAACAGATAGCCTTGGGTTGCGGCATACAGCTCGGCCTGCATGGGCGACCACAGGATGAGCCACACCGACAGCGCGCCGACCAGATAGTCCTGAACGCTGATAAACAGGATGGCGCTGCCGACCACCAGGGTGACCGCCAAAGGCAAGCCATAGATACGCAATTGCGGATTCAAGTGAATCACATAGGCAAACCCCACTGACAACAGCACGATGTAGGTCACCCCCAGAAAGCGCCACAGTAGAAAATTAGTCGTCAGCGAATGAACACGGCAAACAAGCAACAGGGCAAGGGTGACACTCAACATATACAGGTCCAACAGCGTTGCCTGCATCCAACCGATACCTGTCCAGGCAATGATGCCTATCCATTCGGCTTGCGTGACCGCAGGCGACAACAACCTGCGCATCCTGGGTCTTAACTTCAAGTGAGCCGGCATCCTTACGCTCCCATTTCAATAGCATGCAGGCCCACCGCAAATGAAAAGGCCATGAACCGCTTTACCAGGCTGACGAAGGGTGGCAGCACTTCCAGGCGGGTCTTGGAGTGCGCTTTGAAATAGCCCTTTTCAACGCCCTCCTGAACCATTCGGATAATGTGGGTCTTGGACACCGAAAGTTGCTTGGCCAAGGCAAGATAAGACGATGACCTGAACGTTGCCCGATCATTTTCCGGCGCAAAGGCGTCGTTATAAATGGCCAGCATCAACAGGTGCCCGGCGTCTCTTTTCACCAGCCAGTAACACTCGGGCAGCAATACATCGACCGTCAGGTCGGCGTCGAGAATGATGGCAAAGCCCCTGAAGTAGAGGGCCAGGAAGCCGCGATCATCCAGCTCGCGCATTTTCCGGAATATCGCCCGGTCAGGGTACAGCCGCGCCAACGACTCGGTAAGCGAGTTCAACATCAAGCGTGCTTCACGGCAGGCTTCATCCGAGGGCGCATACACTCGGAAACGACTGTCTTCCGGGTGCGGCGCCACCTCCATAAAGCCCAGCGCCCGTAATAACAGAAACATTGATTCCAGGCTGTTTTTTGAACAATACCTGCGCGTCACGCACAGGGTTTTAACTTCGGACAACAACGGTAACGGTGTGGCGAAGTACTCACTCAATAACGCAAACGACACCATCAGACGACTGTATTTAAGTGCACTCTTATAGAAAAACGGTCGTCTGGAATAGGGCACGAGCAGCACGTGGTAATGCGCTCTCAAGCACGATTCAAAATCCTTATGACGTTCGATTGCTTGCGCGGTACTCCACATAGCCGACTTCAACGAACTGACATGCATGAAAGAGCCCTGATCATCCAACTTGATTCCTGATCTCAGCTACGAAATCCCTGCAGCCCGGCCCCAAAACAAATCACGTGGTAAACCCTGCGGTTAATGGCTTTTTGCCTCGAACGCAATGTACAGCGATTGCTGCGCAAGACGTCATCAGTACCAAAGTTGTTCCAGTTTCCCCGGTGCCCCCTGCCATCGGCAGTTCGAAGACACTTCCTGTTACATCCACCCTGGCGTCGCGCTAAAACATCCAACCAGGTCTCGTTGGGCGAACCTTCATCCGCCTGCGGCGTCGTAACCTGGCATTGTCGCCAAACGCACGCGCGAGGTTCTCGTTTGAAAGCTGCCCTTCTCAAGAAATACCGCCTGATCATCAAGACCATGGGCTATGTGGGCTGGGCCCTGTTCTGGCTGTTGTTGTGGGATATCGCCGTCACGGTGGATTTCATGCTGTTCCTCAACTCCAAGATCAACTTGCCGCTGATGCCTCTGACCTTGCTGGGTTCGGCGCTGGTGGTGCTGATCAGCTTTCGTAACAGCAGCGCCTACAACCGCTGGTGGGAAGCGCGCACTTTATGGGGCTCGATGGTCAACAACTCGCGCAGCTTCGCGCGCCAGGTGCTGACCCTGCTGGACGACCCCGACAGCGAAGTGAACCCGATCAAATCGACCCTGCTGCGCCGTCATGTGGCCTATGTGAATTGCCTGGCCGCGCACCTCAAGGGCGAGCCCTGCCCGGAGGAAGTGCGCGCGTTCATCCCTGACGAGGAATTCGCGCGCAATGGCGCCACCAACAACTTCGCCAACGACATCCTGACCGGCTCGGCCGCCTTGCTCGCCCGGGAATACAAGGCCGGTCACCTGGACAGCATCCGCCTGGCGCGGCTGGAGTCGACCCTGGTGGACCTGTCCAATGCCCAGGGCGGCATGGAGCGCATCGCCAACACGCCGCTGCCCTACCCCTACGTGTATTTCCCCCGGCTGTTCATTTCGCTGTTCTGCCTGATCGTACCGGTGGGCCTGGTGGAATCCCTCGGCTGGTTCACCCCGTTGGCCTCTACGGTGGTGGGCTTCATGCTGCTGGCGATCGAACGCATCGGCACCGACCTGCAAAGCCCGTTTCGCTCCAGCGAACATCAGATCCAAATGGAAGCCATCTGCGAAACCATCGAGAAAAACCTGCAGTCCATGCGCCGTGACGCCCTGGCCGGCGATCAAATCGGCTGAGTCCCCGCCCTTCCCCCTCAAGTGCCGGCGCCCTCGGTCGATAAACCGAGGGTACGCATGGCCTCGGCCCCATAACAACGCATGCGACGCTTAGCGCGACCGTTTCCCCCTTGCCAAAACTATAAATACCCGCGGGTGAAGTCATGAATATCAAGCAGAAGCTGACATGGGCGTTTGCGGCCATCGCGTGCGTGCCGGTCATCCTGGTCGCCGTTATTGTGGTGTTGAATGTGCGCGAAGGCGCCCTTGCCAACTTTCTCGACAGCAGCGGTCGCGAGATCCGCCAGATCGACAATGGCATGAAGCAGTTTTTCGACGGCATCAGCCAGAACGTGGAATTCGTGGCCAAGGACCCGCGCGTTGTTGCGGCCAAGGACCTGAAAAGCTACGCCGGCGCGGATGGGGCGAAAATCCCCCTCACACCGACCAATATCGAGCTGCTGGCGATATTCGACCAGTTCGCCAAAAGCCATCCCAGCACCGCCTACCTGTCCCTGGGCCTGCGCGATGGCGGCTACGCCAGCTGGCCGGACGACACCAAGCTGAACAACTACGACCCACGCGTGCGCCCCTGGTACCAGGCCGGCGTCGCTGCCCCGGGCAAGACCGTGCGCACCGGTGCCTACTACTGGGCGCCGGACGATGTGGTGCTGATCGGTACCGTGCGCGCCGTCGCCGATGCCACGGGCAATATCCTCGGCGTGGTCGGCCTGGACGTGTCGCTCAAGCAACTCACTGAACTGGTACGCACCATCAAGCTGGGCGACAGCGGCTACTTGATGCTGGTGGAAGACAACGGCAACGTGCTGGTAGACCCCAGCGATGCCAAGCACAACTTCAAGCCCCTGGCCGACCTGGGCCCCAACTACGCCGAACTGGCCAAGGGCGGCGACGGCGTGACTCAGGTCGACATCGACGGCGTGGCCTACATGGCCAACGTGGTCAGCTCCAAAGACCTGGGCTGGCGCTTTATCGGCCTGATCAAGCGCGATGAAGTAATGGCCGGTGCCACCCGCCTGACCTGGTTGATCGCGGCCATCGCCGCGGTATTGGCCGTCGTGTTCGCCATTGTCGGCGCCAGTTTCGCCCGCGTGATCGTGCGCCCGATTAGCGGCGTGGCCGATGGCCTGCAGGAAATCGCCGAAGGTGAAGGCGACCTTACGCGCCAGCTCAAGGTGCAAGGCAAGGACGAAACCGCCATCCTCGCCGGCTGGTTCAACCAGTTCCTGGGCATGATTGCCCAACTGGTGCAACGCATCGGCAACGCGTCCTCGGACCTGCAAACCGCCGCCGCCGACACCAGCGAAGTGGCCAGTAACATGAACCAGGCCGCCGGTCGCCAACGCGAAGCGGTGGAACTGGTGAGCACCGCCTTCAACGAGATGGTGGCAACCGCCAATGAAGTGGCCCGTTCCTGCAGCGCCGCTGCGGTGAGTGCCGACGAAGGCTATCGCGACGTACACAACGGCCAGCAGCACATCGGCGAAGCCACCGGCAGCGTGCTCAAGCTCAGCGAAGACTTGCAGAAGTCGACCCAGACCATGCAGTTGCTGGAGCAGGACAGCCAGAACATCAACACCATCCTCGACACCATCCGTTCGATTGCCGAACAGACCAACCTGCTGGCGCTCAACGCCGCGATCGAGGCGGCCCGCGCCGGCGACCAGGGCCGTGGTTTCGCGGTAGTGGCCGACGAAGTCCGCGCCCTGGCTCGACGCACCGCCGACTCCACCGGCGAGATCGACAGCCTGCTGGGCAATCTTGCCCGCCGCACCCAGGAAGTCACCCAACAGATGCAAGGCAGCTTGCTGGTGTCGCACACCAGCGTGGAGCGTATCCAGCAAGCCCGCGACAGCTTCGAAAAGATCCGTGGCTCGGTGGACTCGATTCGCGACCAGAACACCCAGATCGCCACGGCCGCCGAAGAACAGCACCAGGTGGCCGAAGAGATCAACCGGCACATCGCGCAGATCCATGCCGATGCGCAGCTGGTTGAAGAGTTTGCGCATACGGCGCAGACCGGCTCGGGGCGTTTGACCGACATTTCCGGTCAGCTCAACGGTCTGGTGGGCCGCTTCAAGTTCTGACGTCCTCTCCCAAAGCAGGCGGTGAGCCCTTCACCGCCTGATCGCTGCACCCCTTCCCCCCTCAAGCACTGCCAGCGAGCAACTGTAGGAGCGAGCTTGCTCGCGAAAAACGTCAACGATAACGCGTGCTTCCTGAATGAACGCGGTGCCTGTGAGTTTTTCGCGAGCACGCTCGCTCCTACAGCTATTGCGCTTCTCGTATTATGGTATACCATCATACGCAGACCCTCACTTAGACGGAGCAGCCCATGAGTTTCGAAATCCGCAAGATCGTCAGTTATGTAGAAGAGACCTTTATCGAGGGCGGCAAAGCCTCCGACACGCCCGTGAAAATGGTCGGCCTGGCCGTGGTGCTGAAAAACCCCTGGCTGGGTCGGGGTTTCGTCGAAGACCTGAAGCCGGAAATTCGTGCCAACTGCTCCGACCTCGGCGCGCTGATGGTCGAGCGCCTGGTCGCCATCATCGGCGGCGCCGAGAACATCGAGGCCTACGGCAAAGCGGCCGTGGTGGGTGCCGATGGCGAGATCGAACACGCGAGCGCAATCATCCATACCCTGCGCTTCGGCAACCACTACCGTGAAGCGGTCAAGGCCAAGAGCTACTTGAGCTTCACCAACAAGCGCGGCGGCCCGGGCACCTCGATCCAGATTCCGATGATGCACAAGGACGACGAAGGCCTGCGCTCGCACTACATCACCCTGGAAATGCAGATCGAAGACGCGCCGCGCGCCGACGAAATCGTCGTCGTGCTGGGCTGCGCCGATGGCGGTCGCCTGCACCCACGGATCGGCAACCGTTACATCGACCTGGAAGAGCTGGCGGCTGAACAAGCCCAGTAAGCAACACCGGCCATGACAAAAAGCATGCAGGAGCGCTCCATGATTCGGCTCACCGCTGAACTCACCCCGGCCGGCACCAGTTACCTGGCGACCGGCCAAGGCCAGCCTGTGGTTTTGATCCACGGCGTGGGCCTGAACAAAGAAATGTGGGGCGGGCAAGTCGTTGGCCTGGCCACGAAATACCATGTGATCAGCTATGACATGCTCGGCCATGGCGCCAGCCCGCGCCCGGCCGCCGGCACGCCGTTGCTCGGCTATGCGGACCAGTTGCTGGAACTGCTCGACCACCTGCAAGTGCCCCAGGCCACGGTGATCGGGTTTTCCATGGGCGGCCTGGTCGCAC
>NZ_CVTX01000004.1:0-1397 GCF_900005715.1 Pseudomonas sp. 34 E 7 | reverse complement strand
AAAAGCAGATCAAGATCAAGAGCGGCTCGCTTCGCATCGTGGTTACGGTTGGGCGCTGCTGAGTTGTGTAGATACCTATGCTCATCGGGGGCAACACCGCTATTCACTTGCCTTCACTCCCCATCCCCCTGAAGCTATACCCATTCAGGAGCCCCCAATGAACCTCGAACACTTCACCGAACGCTTGCACCGCATCCGCGATACCAACGACTGGAAGCAATTCCACAGCCCGAAAAACCTGGCCATGGCCGCCAGTGTGGAAATGGCCGAGCTGGTCGAGATTTTCCAATGGCTGACCGAAGACCAGTCGCGCCAATTGCCGGCCGATAAGCTCGCTCATGCCGGCCAGGAAGTCGGCGATATCGTGCTGTACCTGCTATTGCTGTGCAGTGAGCTGGGCCTGGACATGAACGAAGTGGTGCGCGCCAAGCTGGCCGACAGCGAACGGCGGTTTGCCCATGAGTGATCGACATTTCGACCAGCTGGCCACGCGCTTCGCCGAGAAAATCTATGGCGGTGCCAAGGGTGCGATCCGCCTGGCGGTGTTGCAGGCCGATCTCGCCGAGGCGTTGCCGGATCGCCCGTTGCGCGTGCTGGATATCGGCGCGGGGTTGGGGCATATGTCGTTGTGGCTGGCCGAGCGTGGCCATCAGGTGACCCTGGCCGAGCCTGCCGCGCCCATGCTCGACGGCGCGCGCCAGCGTTTTGCCGATGCCGGGCAGAGCGCCACGTTCATCCAGGCGCCCTGGCAAGACTTGCTCGGCCAGCTCACCGAGCCCTACGATCTGGTGCTGTGCCACGCCGTGCTGGAATGGCTGGCCGAGCCCCATGCGATCCTGCCGGTGCTGCATCAATTGACGCTGCCCGGCGGTTGGTTGTCCCTGGCGTTCTATAACCGCGATGCGCTGATCTACCGCAACCTGCTCAAGGGCCACTTTCGCAAGATGCGCAGGAACGATATGGCCGGCGAAAAGCAGAGCCTCACGCCGCAACAGCCACTGGACCCAAGGGAATTGGCGGCGCAACTCGAAGGGCTGTGGCAGGTCGAAAGCCAAAGTGGCGTGCGCGTGTTCCATGACTATATGCCGGTGGAATTCCAGGCGCGCGCCGAGCTGCAGGATCTGTTGGAGATGGAGCTCGCTCACCGTCGTCACCCAAGCTTTGCCGGACTTGGGCGTTATTTGCACTGGGTGTGCCGTCCGGTTTAAGCAGCCCAGTCTGCGGAGGTCGAAATGCGTCGTCTCTGTTTGATCCTGTTGTCCCTTGGGCTGGGCGCCTGCTCCAGCCCTAACCCCTACGTGGCCGCGTCGGCGCCAATGCCGCCGGCCCCGGCCCAGGCGGCCACCACCTTTGATGCCAGCGCTTACCCGGCGCCGGTGCGCGACTATGGCGCCTAC
>NZ_CVTX01000009.1:0-242 GCF_900005715.1 Pseudomonas sp. 34 E 7 | reverse complement strand
AGTGCTCGCCACCAGTGACAGTCTTGATAGCAGTGGTGACGGTTTGGTCGCCTTTATAGACGTCATCTGGTGCAACAACCGAAACGCTGCCGCTCGATTGGTTTACACCGATAGTGATGCTCTGGCCGTTATCGAGTGTGACGGTCAGCGGATTGGTGATGTTGGTCACCAGTGCGCCGTTCTTATCCACAAGGCTGGCGGTGTAAACGATGTTGCCGCCTTCGCCAACCGTGGTGGTAGCG